>JALSLF010000267.1 GCA_026988445.1 Bacteroidales bacterium | reverse complement strand
TTTCTCTATTTTCTCGGCATGAGTTTTTTCGATGCAGTAAATCATTCTTTTGCAACTATTGCAACCGGAGGTTTTTCCACAAAAAATATGAGTGTAGCTGCTTTTAATAGTGTGGGTATTGAAATGGTAATTAATTTTTTTATGCTCATCAGCGGTATTCACTTTGGCTTAATTGCAGGAACCTTTGTTGGTAGAAAAGAAAACCTGTTTAAATCATCCGTTGTAAGGGCTTATATAAGCATTATGTTTGTAGGTGTTTTGTTAGTCGCTCTGAAACTTTATTTTTCAGGATATTATGATTGGTGGAATTCTCTACGTTATGCATCCTTTCAAGTAATTTCTCTTGGTACAACTACCGGTTTTGCCACTGCCGATACACCCAACTGGCCTATTTTTGCACGCATTATTTTAATTTATTTTACTATACAATGTGCCATGGTAGGTTCTACATCAGGCGGTTTAAAATTTGACCGTATATATATGCTTTTTAAATTAATCGGTAAACAAATAAAACTACTGAAACATCCGAATGGTGTTTTTGTTACCAAAATGGACGGGAAACCCATAAGTGAACAATTGGAACAACAAACAACCGTATTTATTCTTTTGTATATTTTCACTTTTTTTATGACCACCTTTATCCTTACAGCAATGAATA
This sequence comes from Bacteroidales bacterium, assembly GCA_026988445.1. Taxonomy (GTDB): domain Bacteria; phylum Bacteroidota; class Bacteroidia; order Bacteroidales; family NBLH01; genus NBLH01. The sequence goes on along the minus strand of JALSLF010000267.1, from coordinate 1,779 downwards.
TTGACGGTATGACTGCATTTTCAGCATCTATTGCCACTATTGGTAATGTAGGTCCCGGTTTTGGAGATGTTAGTTCATTGGGTAATTTTGGAGCTTTACCCGATGCTGCAAAATATGTATTAAGCGGAAATATGCTTCTGGGGCGTTTAGAAATTTTTAATGTATTGTCGTTATTTATGTTAAGAGGTTCCTGATACTAATTTTTTTAAATATTTTCATAGATTTGCAAAATCGTTTATTTAAAAATAAAACATAGTGAAACATCCATCTGCCGGCTGGCAGACACAAGGAAATGATTATTTAAGTCGATAAAATAAGCATAACTCATTATTTTCGTGGATGTTCCATGTGGCAATAGAAATATTAAAAAAATAATCACATGAAAAATATAGCCATATTTGCATCAGGAAGCGGCACCAATGCCGAAAATATCATACAATATTTTCATAACCATCAGGATATAAAGGTGAGATTAGTATTAAGCAACAATAAAGATGCTTATGTATTGGAAAGAGCCAAAAATTTGAATGTTGAAACAATAGTTTTTGACAAAGATGTCTTTTACAATACCAATGATATAATTGAGATTTTACAAAAAGAGCAAATTGATTATATTGTCCTTGCCGGATTTTTATGGTTAATTCCCGAACATTTTATCAAGGCTTTTGCGTATCGTATCATTAATATTCATCCTGCACTATTGCCAAAGTACGGAGGAAAAGGTATGTACGGAATGAATGTTCATAAAGCGGTTATCAATAATAAAGAAAAGCAAAGCGGAATCAGCATTCACTATGTGAATGAGAATTATGACGAAGGGGATATTATTTTTCAGGCAAGTTGTCCGGTATCCGAAAATGATACTCCCGAAAGTTTAGCACAAAAAATTCATGAATTAGAATACGAACATTTTCCGAAAATTATTGAAATGTGGATACAAGGTGGTGAATAAACAAATCATTTTAATAAATTGGAATTGTTTATAGTTATGTTTCAATATACATATTTAAGTGTTACCTGAAAATAAACCCGCTTTTAAGCGGATCTTCCTGCTCAAAATAAAAAGTATTTTTACCTGTAAAAAAGGCAGTTCCGCTAACTTCAGGGATTACTGCCGTATGGTTTCCGTATTGCGTAATTTCTTTAATTTCTACATCCATGGTAGAGCCTAAAATACTTTCGATGGTAATTTTCTCACTTACGGATAATTCGTTTTTTGCATAATGCAATGCTGCACGGGCACTTACTCCGCTTCCGGTTGGCGAACGATCTACTTCTCCATCGGCAAAAATACATACATTCCGGCTATGGTTTTTTTGATTATGCGCTTTGCCAATAAATATCGTTCCGTATAAAAAGCTTAAATCATCTTCAAAAGGATGTTTTATTTCAAAATTTTCCATTACCGCTTTTTTAATTCGTTTACCGTAATCAATCAGGCGATTATAATCACTTGCATCAAGTTTTAATCCTAAATCATCGGCATTCACAAAAGCATAAAATGCACCTCCGTATGAAACATCAAAAACTATTTCGCCAATACCCTTAATTTTAACTTTTTCATTAATATAAGGTGTAAACGAAGCCACATTTAAAAAGGAAGTTTTTACAACCCTTCCATTTTCTACAAATGCTTTTGAAAATATTTTACCCGGGGGAGCATCAATAATCAGTTGCGGATTCTTTGCTTCTTTTTTTATCAAACCGGTTTCAATTGCAAATTTTGTAAGGGCAATAATTGCATGTCCGCACATGGTACTGTAACCTTCGTTATGCATA
>JALSLF010000266.1 GCA_026988445.1 Bacteroidales bacterium | reverse complement strand
TCGATAAAGGGGCAGGAATATATATTGGCAAGGTCAATTACATTAATGCCTCCGCTTCTACCAATAGGTAAATAGGTAAATGGATCGTAAGTATCACGAATTAAAATTTTCATCCAGGGCGGGCTTTTAAAAATACCTCCGCCTTTTGAATAAGCTTGCGAAAGCAACTCGGTCATACCGTATTCGGAATGAATTTCGTTAAGCCCAAATTTTTCGCACAAAGCAGTATGCAACTCCTTTTTGGTCATTTCTTTGCGTTTGCCTTTCATCCCGCCGGTTTCCATAATTAATATATTTTTAAACGCTTTGCGTTTAAGAGGCGGTAAATCCAATAAAGCATAACTTACACCTATTAACAAAATTTTTTTATTAAGACTTTGTAAAAAATCAAGCTTCTCCAATAATTCGTCATGATTGTACAAATAAAACCCGCTATGTTTTGATTGTGTTTGTCGGATAAGTTCCTCAACCATAAAAATCAATGACGACCCCTTGCGTTCCAAATAACTCGGTAAAAGGGCAAGAACAACAAAATCACGAATATTACCGTAAAAAAGCTCAAAACCTTTTAAAAAACTTTGACGGTAAATATCCAAATCGACTACATAATGTTTGCTTTGTATGCTCCCTGTTGTTCCACTACTTAAAAAAACGATTTGCTCCTTTTTATTTGAAGAAATTATACGATGATTTTTAAAAAATTCAATAGGAAGAAAGGGAATATCCTGTAAAGTCTTGATATTTTGGGTATCAATATTGCATAAATCTACATATTTCCGATAAACCGGATTATTACTGTATTGAAAATCAAAAGCTTGAAAACACAAGGTTTCAAACTCCGTTTGAGATTTAATATTAAATATATTATGTAAATATGCTTTTTTATCCATTATATTAAATATCTAATACTAATAGTTCGTTAAATTTTTTGTTTAATAAAAATTAAATTGGGCTAAAGCCCTGTTAGTTTGTTACTTAATTATTCCCCGACTTAAAAGTCGGGGCTATTGATAATCACTTATTGTTAGTTAATTACTCATTGTCAGTTGATTACAAAAAAACACCGAACTGTTGTATTACAAAAGTATTCAATAATTTCAAATAATGCATCCTTTTGTAAACTACCTTATATCTTTTGCTACAGAAAAATTTCATTTATTCATCAAAATTCATTAACTTACATTGTCCAAAAACCAAATAAAAATTTCACCATGGAAATCAATTATAAATGCCCGAAATGTAAAAGCTATTTGAATATTGGCAATAAAGTAGTATTATCGGCAAAAGTTAATGAAAACCAAAAAGGTTTAATTCTGTTTAGTAATAAGTTAGGAAACTATGAAATAAAAAAGCACGACTTAGTACAATATAAAAAAGGTCAAAAAGTTGGATTTTATTGTCCAATTTGCCATTCAAATTTAGCAGCCGAAGATCTTAACTTAAATCTTGTAAAAGTAATTATGGAAGAAGGAGGCAAAGAATTTACCGTGTTATTTTCAAATATTGCGGGCGAACATGCCACTTATAAACTTCATGATAAAAACTACGAAGCTTTCGGAAAAGATAAAGATAAGTATATCAATTTTCTTGGATTTCAACTTTTTTAAACAAACACACATCAATACAAGGGGTATGATCAACAAAAAATTAAAAATATTTCAAAAGACCCCTCTAAAATTATTGTTGGTTTAAAAAAAATAATTACTTTTGTGCCATCAGGTATTAATTTAATGATTTATTATGGCAACAATTAGATTTAAAGCACTTCAAGAATTATTTTCACGTCAAGCACAAGAAGTAGTGTATCCTTCGTCAAAAGCATCCGATTATTTTGGAATTAATGTGTTTGACATGTCTAAAATGAAAAAGTACCTTTCAAAAGAAGCATTCAAAAGTGTTGAAAAAGCTATGAAAGAGGGCACGGGGATTGACCGTAAAGTAGCTGACCAAGTAGCTGTTAGCATGAAAGAATGGGCAATTAGCAGAGGAGCTACACACTACACCCACTGGTTTCACCCGCTTACCGATGCAACTGCCGAAAAACACGATGCGTTTTTTGAAATAGACTTAGAAGGTCGTCCTTTTGAAAGTTTTGACGGTAAATTACTTGCCCAACAAGAACCCGATGCTTCAAGTTTCCCTAGTGGAGGTATTCGTAACACTTTTGAAGCACGCGGATATACCGCATGGGACCCGTCATCACCGGCTTTTGTAGTAGGCAACACCCTATGCGTACCTACAATTTTTGTTTCCTATACAGGCGAAGCTTTGGATTATAAAGCACCTCTTTTACGTGCTTTAAACGAGTTGGATAAAGCAGCAGTTGAAGTATGTCAATATTTTGATAAAAATGTTACAAAAGTGATTTCAACCTTGGGCTGGGAGCAAGAATACTTTTTGGTAGATACTGCCTTATTTCAAGCCCGACCTGATTTAAGTCTTACCA
>JALSLF010000265.1 GCA_026988445.1 Bacteroidales bacterium | reverse complement strand
CTCCATGTGTAATTACTAACCAACCTTTTTCTGTTTTTAATGGTGAACCGGAATTACCAATTTGAAAAAATTCCCAATATAATTCAGGTTCTTTTAATAATTGAGGATTTTCCCAATAATAAATATCATCGGAAAACATAATAAACAAATTTTCATTATCGTTGCGCGAAATCATGGCATATTTACCATCGATTTTTTCAGGGAAAAGAGCCATTCCCTTATTTTGCGAACCTTTACCGTTTAAGGTAGTAATTTTAAAATTAACAAAATCCTCTGTTTCAATCAGCTGAGGCAGAATAGTGCGACCGTTATAGGCTGTATAAGTAGCGTAATAACGTTTACTACCGTCGGTATCGGTAAACAGAACAAAACGAGCATCCTCCAAACCTTTACTATCGTTTTTTGACATTGGAAACAATACCCTGCCCGATATATCCAAACTTTTTTCAAACTGAACACTATAAGTCGATTCGGCTAACCATTCCAATACTTCAATGGTTTGAATATAGCGCGGTACTTTTTCACTAACTATTTTCTTTTTCTTTTTTTCTTTTTTCTTTTTAAATCGAGCGATACTCTCCAAAAGTTCCTTGTAAGTAAACTCATCTAACAGATTATCGAAAATTTCTTTAACCAAATCATAACTTTTTAATTCTTTAAGTTTTGATATAAACGTGTCTTTATGATAAGTATGATTAGGAATAATTTTTGCTTTTTCTACAGTTGCACTTTTGGTCTCAATATTTAAAACACCTTCTTTATTAATTTCGCCTTTTCTGAAAACAATAGATGATATATGCCCTTCGCCTACTGCACGAAAACTAATGATTACATTCAGCAAGCCGGACCCGTTATCCTGATAAGGCGCGGGTACAATCGAAGGATTAAACAAGGCAGCAGACTCAATGGAATATTCCATGGTAAAATAAGCCCCAATCAATAATTTTTGATTGAGCGAAAGCATGGATAAATCGCCTTCGGTATTAATCCGTTCAAAATTATCTTTAAAAATTCGTTTAATATTTCGATGCCGATGCTCAAAACGTTCTATGGTTTGTAATAAAATTTTTTCCAAATCTTTTTCCGAAAGGGTTAAAACCCTGCTGATGATATTATATATCCTGTTATTATCTCCGGGAGTAAAAAACTTGGTAATTACCCTTGAATCATCAGGGCGAAAATTTATAAGTTCTTTTCGTATATTTATTTCAATGCATTCATTCATATTCTTAATATTTAATTTAGTCTATCTGTTTGTATGCTGATAGATAGGCAGACCGCTTTTCTACTAAACCAATCTCCGGAAGCTAAATATTTAAATGTCCTATCCATACAATTTTGATAGAAAATTACAAATAATTTTTGAAAAAAGCCTAATAATTTTATGAAAAAGCCTAATTTTTATTACTTTTGCAGGTTCACATACTTTTTTAAAAGAAGATTTTTACTTTAGTAAATTTTATTTTACAATTATTAACTATTTTCCCATATATGTCCAAAATTCCGGAAACTACTTATTGTTTTAAAGAAGGTGAAGTTTTATTGTTTGATAAGCCATTAAATTGGACATCTTTTGATTTGGTACGAAAGGTTAGAGCAGCAATAAAAAGACATTTAGACACAAAAAAAATAAAAGTAGGACATGCAGGAACATTAGATCCCCGTGCAACGGGTTTACTAATTATTTGTACCGGGAAAAAAACAAAAACCATTGAAAGTTTTCAGGCTTTTGAAAAGGAATATATTGCAGGCTTGCATTTGGGTGCCACTACTCCATCGTTTGATACAGAAAGCCGGATAGATAAAGAATATCCTACGGAACATATTAATTTAGCGCTTATTGAAAAAATTTTAAAAACATTTATCGGTGTTCAGGAACAGATACCACCGGTTTTTTCGGCTAAAAAAGTAAACGGACAAAGAGCCTATAAAAATGCACGAAAGGGCATAGATGTTGAAATTAAACCTTCGATAATTGAGATTAAAGAAATTGAAATTTTAAAATTTGAATTGCCGGAATTAATTATCCGTGTTAAATGCGGAAAAGGCACCTATATTCGTGCTTTGGCGCGTGATATCGGTGTACGTTTAAATTCCGGAGCTTACCTGACATCGCTTCGGCGAACAAAAATCGGTGATTTTTCGGTGGATGCAGCCATGTCGGTTAATGATTTTAAAGAACAATTGGATAATGAGCTTTTGATATAGGAGAATAAAGAATAATGTTTAACACTTAGCAAATACTTATGCAACAATCCATGAGTATTTATTTATAAAAATATAGTAATTCGGGGAGTTTGCATTGTAATTAATAATAAAAAAAGGAAATATCATGAAATTGTCAAAATTCAAATTTGACCTGCCAAAAGAGTTAATTGCCACACATCCGGCAAAGGAAAGAGATGAATCGCGCTTAATGGTTTTACATAGAAAAACCGGAAAAATTGAG
>JALSLF010000264.1 GCA_026988445.1 Bacteroidales bacterium | reverse complement strand
TGGAAAAAAGCAGAAGAGTTAATTAAAGCAAGAAAAATTAAAACGAAAATAATTAACGGACACACTGTTATTCCGATTGAAGAAGCTGTGAAACATAATTTATTGTTCTTAATTCCAGAGCCAAAATCTCCTCACGGAGTAGATGTTGACCCAACAGGTGACTACATTATTGTTGCCGGAAAATTAGACTCACACGCTTGGGTATATTCTTTTGCAAAAATAATGAAAGCAATTGAAGAAAAGAATTTTGAAGGACACGATACTTACGGTATTCCGATTATAGCCTTGGAAACAGCATTACACGGAAGCGTTGAAGTTGGCTTAGGACCGCTTCATAATCAATATGATAAAGAAAAAGGTATTGTTTATACCTCTATATATGTTGATTCAAGGGTTACAAAATGGGACTATATTAACCTTAAAGTACTTGGTCATGTACCTTCGCATTATAATATTGGGCACTTGGTAGCTGCTCATGGAGATACCAAACATCCTCACGGTAAATATTTAATTTCATTAAATAAATTATCAATTGACCGTTTCAATCCGGTAGGACCATTACACCCACAAAACCATCAATTAATTGATATCAGCGGTGATGAAATGCATATTATCTATGATATGCCGCTACCAATGGGTGAACCTCACTACACATCAATGATTGATGTTAATACTTATAATTCAGAAACAAAATATGAAGTTGGCACAAACATATACACCGGCAAAATTTCGCCTTATACAACAGAAGCCGGTAACGAGAAAGTAGATGTAAAAGGAAACACTGTTGAGGTTTTTGGAACTATCAGTAACGGACAAGTAACTCCTAAAAATATTAGTGTAGATCAAGGACAAAAAGTAATTATTCACTTAACCAACCTTGGACAAGAAAAAACAGACCACTATGTTTATGAAGTTACTGCATACGATCAAATGTATCGTTGGCGTCCGGGAGAAACAGCTACTCTTGAATTTGTTGCAGAAAAAGCAGGAACATTCCCATTGTTGTTAGACAATGTTCATTCTCCTGAAAATCGTCAATTACAAGGTTATCTAGCCGTTAAGAAAAACCAAGCTGCTGAAAATGCACGTTTGTTAGCATACTCAAAACGTGTTCAGGCAGATATGCAAATGCAAGCATTTAAACCTTCATCTATTGAAATGAAAGATTTACTTCCGGGCGAAATGGAATTCTTAAATTACGGATGTAATGCTTGCCATAAATTTGGTGAAGACTTTAACGGGCCCGATTTGTTAATGGTGGATAAACGAAGGAGTGAACAATGGCTGAGAGAATGGATACTTGATCCTGAAACGCATATGAAAGATCCTGATATTGAGGCAATGCGCCAAAGATATAAACTGGCAATGCCTAACCAAAATGTTTCGGAAGAGGATGTAGATAAGATTATAGAATACATGAAAGCAAGAACAGAACAAGTAATGAAACAAAACCAGAAATAATTTTCAGGATATGTTCAGTTGAGTATTGACATTTTGTGAATAACTCAACTGAACACTAATACCTAAATGTACTGATTATGAACTAAAATAGTTTCCTATATTTAGGTAATATTCAGCCCATCTACAAATAATACTGTTGTCTAAAATAATAATTTAAACCTTTTCGTAATAAAACTTTATTTTTAGGCAACAGTTTTTTTTAAACATTTGTTCAATATAATTTTTTTCCCTATTTTTGAGCCATTAGTCAAACCTGAACATCTTAATATATTTAGGTCTTTTAATAGTATTTATCTTTAATTATTAATTTTTAGAATTATGAAAAAAGTATTATCGTTTATTTTAATCAGCACATTTTTTATTGGCTTTCTTGCATCCTGTGGTGGTAGTGGTTCTTCTGACAATTCAGACAAAACAAGCAGTAACTATACACCAAATTTAGAAAACGGGAAAGCCGTTTATGACAGAGCTTGTGTTGCTTGCCACATGCAAGGAGTTGCCGGAGCAGCAGCATTAACAGATAAAGCCCGTTGGGAAGAAAGTGCAGCCAAAGGCTTGGATACACTTCATACTCATGCATTAAAAGGATATCAAGGCAAGTACGGTGTAATGTTGGAAAAAGGTTCATGCGCAGATTGTAGCGAAACAGATGTTTATGATGCTGTTGCCTATATTTTAAAAGAAGCCGGAGTAGAAGCTAAATAGCACTCTTTTTTTTGCAAAACACAATGGTGACTGCCACTAGTGTCATGTCAAGCGTGTTGTGTAGTATAAGTCGTAGTTATTTTTGTGTAGAATAAGGCATAAAATTTTAAGCATAGCCGGAGTTATGGTTAAAATTTTTAACGAAATTATACGCAAAAATAACAAGACTTGGTATGACTAAAACATGCTTGACATGACACTAACAACATAGTTAGGCAGTTACCATTATTAATAAGACCCGAAATAAACCTATTGCTTCAGAACATTATCACAATAAATCTTTTAT
>JALSLF010000263.1 GCA_026988445.1 Bacteroidales bacterium | reverse complement strand
TAGATTTAATCGTAGATTTTGGAATATCGGTGATAAATTTGAAAGAGCTTTTAGTTTATCTTTGGCGCATAAGCCTTTAACATACAGGTATATAGTAAAGAAACTCGAATATTCTTAATAAGCATAAAAATTATATTATGAAACGTTGTATTAGCCCCCTAAAAGCTCGGACAAGATTCTATTTAAAAAATGTTATAATTTTGTCCATTATGAGTAAAAGAACATGTAACCCTTCGGCAATGCACATCTAAATAAAATCAAAATATGCTTTAATTTTGTTTAGACGTGCATGACCGAAGGGTTACTGTACACCAATGCATTGATGTATTTTATATGAAAAATCGGTGAATAATGCGGGTTAAACAAGTTGTTGAAGAGCAAAAACCTCGTGAAACTTAACAGTTAATTATTCAAACCAATCCTTTTCAACGCTTTTTCACGAATAATTTCCTGATTTGAACGGTTTTCTATTTTACTTTCCAACCACGAAATAATATCAAAATACAGAAAAGCACGTTTTTCATAAGCATTATTTTGTAAAGGAAGCAAATCTTTTTTTAAATCAATAAATGCATGATTTAATTCATCTGGTGAAATTTTGGCTAATTTTCGTAAAAATTTCAAAATATATTGTTGATACAAATGAAAATCTGATTTTTTATTTAGATAGCGGTAGGTTGAACGTATATAGTAATCAACCAAATCGGTATTGTTTAACTCCCAATGACTGATTAAATTAAGTATTCGTGCAAAACCATGAATATCCGAACGAATATTTACATCTTTGGCATTGATGATTTTATTTAACCAGAAGATTGTTTGTTGATAGTTTTCATCGCCAAAATACATGCAGGCAAACTTATAATAAAAAATAGTTAAACTGTGGGTATCCAAACTGTTTTCATATTTTTTTAAACCTTCCGATATTTCAGGAATAATTTTGGTGCCTTCGGTAAATTCACCAATCATAAAATAGCGGTTTATTTTATGTATGGATGAGTACTTAAATATTTGTCGTTCAATATTAAAAGTAAGGTTTAGTCCATGCATATTTGGAATTTCTTCAAACTTTTTTGAATATTCTTCAAACTCTTTTAATTTAAAAAGTTTAAACTGTGCTGCTAATAAATTATTGAATGCTTTAATATAATACTCAATTTTCGGGATAATTTTTTCCGGATGCTCTTCAAACAGCCGGTACCACTTTTGGGCATACTGATAACCGCGCTCTTTATCTTGGATAAAAAAATAATATCCTGTAAAAGAATGATACAGAAACATTTTTTCATTAAAAGTTAGTTTTTCTTCATCAAAAGCGGGAAGCGATGAATACAAAAACTGTGTAGCACGTTCAAAATCTTTCCCATTTCGGATAAAACCTATTTGCAAATAAAATGAATATAACTTAATACTAAGATTTTGAAATATACGCGTATTCCTGATTTGTTTAGCTAAATTTTCAGTTTCATTTACTAATTTTAGTACACTATCCGTTATATCGGTACGTATGGATTTAGTGAGTAATTTTTTTTCAAATTCAAGTATTTCAAACAGCAAAAGCACCTTGTCGTTATTTTCAGCTATTTGACGGGTTTTTTCCAATACTTTCCAGCACTGATCTATTAATGATTTGTTATATAATAGGTTTGCATAAATTAATTGCTCCCGGATAATTATCTCAATATCATTATCCGGATTGTAATTTGCCAAACTTTGCAAAATTTGACGATATAAATGAGCTTTCAAATTGGATATTTGCGCCGGTTTAATTGATTTTTCAGCTTCCAATATTCGTGTTTCATCATAATCTTGATATTTATCAATTAAATTAAATAATTTAATGAATTTAGCATCGGATTGACTCTTTCCTTTATTTACAAACACTTTAAAGTACCTTTTTTCAGCAGGCGTAAGCGATTTTATTAGTTGATATAATTGGTCTGAATTATTTTTAGACATCGTAATTTATAAGTTATATTGTTATTTATAATTAACTGATAATTAATTAGTTTATAAATAATATTAATTCTTAAAATGTGTTTTACAGATAGTAATATTATAAAATAATGGTTTCCTAAAATCCCATTTTGTTCCTAAAATTGTCCTGCAAATCTAATAAAATTTAAAATCTTTTATAATGGAAGACAGAGTATATGTTTTTGACACCACATTGAGAGACGGAGAACAAGTTCCCGGATGCCAACTGAACACTTTGGAAAAAATTGAAGTAGCAAAGGCATTAGAAGCACTCGGTGTTGATATAATCGAAGCCGGTTTTCCTATTTCAAGTCCCGGTGATTTTAACTCTGTAGTTGAAATTTCAAAAGTAATAAAAACTCCGACTATTTGTGCATTAACTCGTGCTGTTGAAAAAGACATAGAAGTAGCTGCCGAAGCATTGAAATATGCCAAACGCGGACGCATTCATACCGGTATTGGTACTTCATACTATCATATTTTCAATAAGTTACGTTCAAATCCCGATGAAATAATTGAACGAGCTATTGCAGCAGTTAAATATGCAAAGCGTTTTGTTGAAGATGTAGAATTTTATGCCGAAGATGCAGGACGTACCGAAAATGAGTATCTGGCACGAGTGGTTGAAGCCGTGATTGCTGCGGGTGCCACGGTAATTAATATTCCTGATACTACCGGATATACAACGCCTTATGAATTTGGCGAAAAAATAAAATTTTTGAAAGAAAATGTGCGTGGTGTGCATAAAGCGATTCTTTCTACCCACTGCCATAATGATCTCGGAATGGCTACCGCTAATTCCTTAGCAGGATTAATGAACGGAGCACGACAAGTTGAAGTTACCATAAACGGAATTGGAGAACGTGCCGGTAATACTTCTTTGGAAGAAATTGCCATGATTTTACAAAGTCGTAAAGACATTCATTTAACAACAAATATTAAATCGAAAAAAATATACAAAACCAGTCGTTTAGTTTCAACATTGATGCGTATGCCGGTACAGCCTAATAAAGCAATTGTGGGTAGAAATGCATTTGCACATTCTTCAGGTATTCATCAAGACGGGGTTTTGAAAAATCGTGAAAATTATGAAATAATCGACCCAACGGACGTAGGCATCAATCAATCATCTATAGTATTAACAGCACGTAGCGGACGCGCTGCATTAAAACATCGTTTGGAAATATTAGGTGTAAAACTTAACAAACAGGAAATAGATGAAGCCTACGAAAAATTCCTTAATCTTGCTGATAAGAAAAAAGATATTAAAGACGAGGATTTGTTGGTAATGTTAAGTTTACAAAAAGCAAAATCACAAAAAATTAAATTAAAACATTTGCAAGTAATTTCCGGAACAACACCTTTGCCAACGGCAATTATTCAATTAGATGTAAATGGTGAGATACTTTCAGGTGTAAGTACCGGAAACGGACCTATTGATGCAAGTTTTACAGCGGTTAAAAAAATTCTGAAAAAGAAAGTTGTGTTGGAAGAGTTTCTTATTCAGGCAATTACACGTGGGAGTGATGATTTGGGAAAGGTTCATGTACAAATAAAAAGCAAAGGAGTAACTTATTACGGATTTTCGGCAAATACGGATATTATAACTGCCTCAGTTGAAGCATTTATTGATGCTATTGAAAAAGCAAATGGTTTTGCCGTTCCCATTGAAAAAGAACAAAAAGAAACAGCAACAATTAATAACTAAATATTATCAAACATCTGAAATCGTAATTATCCGGTTTCTATTAACGCAACAAACAACAAAATGCCCGACAGATAACTTTTTCTGTCGGGTAAAAAAATGTAAAATTCTAACAGACACATGTTTAAACAATTTAGGTATTACTTAAATTGAATGATAAGAAAAATAAAATATGAGCAAAAAAACACTTTTTGATAAAATATGGGAAGCACATGTTGTAAAAGAAATCCCGAATGGACCATCGGTGCTTTATATTGATAAACAGTTTATCCATGAAGTTACCAGTCCACAAGCTTTTGACGGATTGCGTAAGCGTGGTATTTCTGTTTTCAGACCTGAACAAACCATTGCTACTGCCGACCATAATACTCCAACGATAAATCAACATTTACCGGTTAAAGATGAACTGTCTAGAAATCAGCTAGATAAACTTGGTCAAAACTGTAAAGAGTTTGGTATAGAGTTATATGCACTGGGGCATCCGAAAAATGGTGTAGTACACATAATCGGTCCCGAGTTGGGAATTACCTTACCCGGAAGCACCTATGTTTGCGGCGATAGTCATACCGCTACACACGGGGCTTTTGGTTCCATTGCTTTCGGTATTGGCACATCTGAAGTTGAAATGGTTTTGGCTACTCAATGTTTGATGCAAAATAAGCCGAAACGTATGCGCATTAATGTAAACGGGAAATTAAAAAAAGGAGTAACCGCAAAAGATATTATTCTTTATCTGATTTCAAAGCTTACTACGGGTGGCGGAACCGGTTATTTTATTGAGTACGCCGGTGATACAATCCGTTCACTTTCTATGGAAGAGCGAATGACCATTTGCAATATGAGTATTGAAATGGGTGCACGCGGAGGTTTGATTGCACCTGACGATACTACTTTTGAATACATTAAAGGCAGAGAATTTGCCCCCAAAGGCAAAGCCTTTGACAAAGCGGTTGAATATTGGAAAACTTTATATTCTGACGCGGATGCTGAATTTGAAAAAGAGTATAATTTTGATGCTGCCGATATCGACACCATGATTACTTACGGTACCAATCCCGGAATGGGGATAAAAATTACCGATAAAATACCTTCGGTTAATGAATTTGAAAGCGAAAGCGAGAAAAACGGTTTGCAAAAATCTTTAAAATATATGGATTTTAAAGAGTCGGAGCCGATTATGGGTAAAAAAATTGATTATGTTTTTATTGGTAGTTGTACTAATGGACGTATTGAAGATTTGCGCGCTGCCGCTGAAATAATTAAAGGACGCAAAAAAGCGGATAATGTTACGGTTTGGATAGTTCCCGGTTCAAAAATGGTTGAAAAACAAGCTATTGAAGAAGGTTTGGATAAAATATTTAAAGAAGCCGGTATTGAAATGCGTCAGCCGGGCTGCTCTGCATGTTTGGCAATGAACGATGATAAAATTCCTGCCGGAAAATACAGTGTATCCACATCAAACCGAAATTTTGAAGGTCGTCAAGGTCCAGGAGCACGCACTTTGTTAGCTAGTCCAGTATTAGCTGCCGCAGCTGCAGTTACAGGCAAAATTGTTGACCCCAAAGAATTTTTATCTTAAATTTTGATAAAAGATATAAAAAAAAAATGGAAAAATTAGTTAAAATAAAATCAACTTGCGTTCCCGTAAATATTGAAAATATTGATACTGATCAAATAATACCGGCGCGTTTTTTAAAAGCTACGGATAAAAAAGGTTTTGGCGATAATCTTTTTAGAGATTGGCGTTTTGATAAAGAAGGTAATCCGAAACCTGATTTTCCCTTAAACAATCCAAAATATAAAGGAGAAATTTTAGTTGCCGGTAAAAATTTTGGTAGTGGTTCAAGTAGAGAACATGCTGCTTGGGCAGTTGCAGGATACGGTTTCCGTGTGGTAATATCAAGCTATTTTGCCGATATTTTTAAAAATAATGCGATGAACAACGGTGTTTTACCGGTTCAAGTCTCCGAAGTATTTTTAAAATCGCTTTTTGAAAAAATTGAAGATAAGCCTGATTTGGAAATTGAAGTAGATTTGGAAAAACAAATTGTTAAAATGGGTGGAATGGCTGAGCATTTTGAAATTAATGAATATAAAAAGGAATGCTTATTAAACGGGTATGATGATATTGATTATCTGTTAAACATAAAAAATGAAATAGAAGAATTTGAAAAAAACAGAGCTAAACTTCAAATCGTCCTTTAGGACATTTGAACGTTTTGAAGTCCTTACGGACGTTCAAAAGTTTATTAAACTTCAAATCGTTCTTTATCCATTTGAATTTATTAATAAATTGAATTAAAAAAATAAAAAACCAATCAATACTATGCAACTTGAAATAATGGATACAACTTTGCGCGATGGCGAGCAAACCACTGGTGTATCCTTCAATCCGCAGGAAAAAGTCAGTATAGCCAAATTACTTCTGAAAGAAGTAAAAGTGGACCGTATTGAAGTTGCTTCAGCCCGTGTATCGAAGGGTGAATTTGAAGCGGTAAAGAAAATCACTTCATGGGCAAAAGAAAACGCTTGTTTGGATCGAATTGAAATTCTTGGCTTTATTGATGGAACAAATTCTATTGATTGGATTTATAATGCGGGTGCAAGAGTCATTAATTTATTATCAAAAGGCTCTTTAAAGCATGTTAGCCTGCAGCTTAAAAAATCACCGGAAGAACATGTTGCGGATATAAGAAAAGCAATTGCTTATGCAAAAAGTTTAGATTTTAAGATTAATCTTTATCTTGAAGATTGGTCGAATGGAATGATAAACTCGCGCAATTACGTTTTTTTCATGATGGATGCTCTGAAAGATGAACCTATTGAGCGTTTTATGATACCCGATACACTCGGTATTTTAAATCATGAACAGACCTATGAGTTTTGCAGTATTATGCGTGAAAAATATCCCGATATACATTTTGATTTTCATGCACATAATGATTATGATTTGGCAACTGCCAATGTTTATGCTGCTGTAAAAGCCGGAATTAATGGAGTTCATACTACGGTGAATGGTTTAGGCGAACGTGCCGGTAATGTGCCTTTGTCCAGTGTAATTGGTATTGTAAACGATCATTTAAAGATAAAAACCAATTTAGATGAGCAAAAATTAACCAAAGTAAGTCAGGTGGTTGAATCTTTTTCGGGTTTGCGGATACCCGCTAATAAGCCTTTAATTGGTGAAAATGTATTTACCCAAACTTGTGGAGTGCATGCCGATGGCGATTCAAAAAACAGTTTGTATTTTAATAATTTGATGCCGGAACGCTTTGGTCGCGAACGTAAATATGCGCTGGGAAAAACATCGGGCAAGGCAAATATAAAAAAGAATTTGGAAGAGTTAGGCTTGGTGCTTGATGAGGAATCTTTAAAACGCCTTACCGAAAAGGTAATAGAATTGGGCGACAAAAAAGAAAATGTAACTATTGATGATTTACCCTATATAATTGCTGATATTTTAGATAACAAACATATTAATAAGTCAATAATTTTTAAACATTATTCTTTGACCATAGCGAACGGATTAAAACCGGCTGCCAATATCAGTGTGGAGATTGATGGAATATCTTACGAAGAAAATTCTGTGGGTGATGGGCAGTATGATGCTTTTATGAAAGCACTTTGGAAAATATATAATAGATTACAAAAACAAGCTCCTGCTTTGGTTGATTATTCGGTAAGTATCCCTCCGGGAGGAAAAACAGATGCTTTAGTAGAAACCATTATAACTTGGGAGTTCAACGACAAACGTATAAAAACACATGGATTAGCTAGCGATCAAACAGAAGCGGCTATTAAAGCAACTGAAAAAGTACTTAACATCATAGAAAATCAAAACTCTATTGAAAAAAAATTGTTAAATAAAAATATTGAAGAAAAAACCTCAGTTTAAAAGGAAAAATATATGAATTACAAAATTACAGTTTTGCGCGGTGATGGTATTGGTCCGGAAGTTATGGAACAAGGACTGAAAATTTTACATGCCGTAGCTGATAAATTTAATTTTTCGGTAGATATTTCCGAAGCATTAATTGGAGCTACTGCTATTGACCAAACAGGCAATCCTTTACCGGATGATTCTATTGAAAAATGTAAAAACTCAGATGCCGTATTATTGGGAGCAGTTGGTCACCCCAAATACGATAACGACCCTACGGCTAAAGTTCGTCCTGAACAGGGACTGCTAAAATTGCGTAAATCATTGGGTTTGTTTGCAAATATTCGTCCGGTTACTACTTATGAAATTTTATATGATAAATCACCCATTAAAACCGATAGAATAAAAGGAGTTGATTTTGTCGTATTTAGAGAGCTTACCGGCGGTATTTATTTTGGTAAAAAAGGAAAAAGTGAAGATGGTAAAACTGCCTATGATACTTCGGATTATTCAGTAGAAGAAATTGACCGTATTACTCGCTTGGCTTTTGATACAGCGCTTAACAGACGAAAAAAAGTTTGTTTGGTAGATAAAGCCAATGTATTGGAAACATCGCGCCTTTGGCGTTATACAGTAGATAAAATTGCACAAGAGCCGCAATATTCTGAAATAGAATTAGACAAAATGTTTGTTGATAATGCAGCTATGCAGTTAATTCAATGGCCCTCACAATTTGATGTTATTTTAACCGAAAACATGTTTGGCGATATTATTACCGATGAAGCTTCGGTAATTCCCGGCTCAATGGGTTTATTGCCATCTGCATCCGTGGGTAGTGGCTTGGCATTATTTGAACCAATTCACGGTTCTTATCCGCAAGCAGCCGGAAAAAATATTGCCAATCCGTTTGCAACTATTTTATCCGTTGCCATGATGCTTGAACATTTAAAACAAAACGATGCTGCAAAATTAATTCGTAAAGCGGTTGATAAAGCTTTACATAGTGGCATTGTTACCGAAGATATTTCAAAAGAAAATCCTAAATCAACCACCGAAGTGGGCGATTGGGTAAAGGAGTTTATTACTTCTGATTAATTTTAGGTTTGGTTTTTCCTCAATCAGGATGAAAGACTTATTCTTTCCCTGATTGGGGTTTTAAAAAGTTTGATAATTTATTCTGCCGCCTTTTTGATTCCTGCACACTTTAATTAGGCAATTGTATCCTCATGTCCTAATATAAAGTAAGGCTTAGTAAATTTCAAACGTAATCTGACATTTTTATAACATAACATATATTTTTATGGATTTACCACAAAAAACAGGATTGTATAACCCGCAAAATGAGCACGACAGTTGCGGAATTGGTTTTGTTGCACATATAAAAGGACAAAAATCGCACGATATTTTAAAAAGAGGCTTGGGCGTATTATTCAATATGGCACACAGAGGAGCCGAAAGTGCCGATAATAAAACCGGAGATGGTGCCGGAATAACGCTTCAAATTCCTTATGAATTAATTGATTCTTTTGGCTATGATTTACCTGAAAACAATATTTACGGTACCGGTTTATTGTTTTTACCTAAAATTGGAGAAGAAGCAGAATGGTGTAAAGATGCTTTAAGAAAAATTATTAAAGAAGAAAACTTGCGTTTTATTTCCTATCGCCAAGTGCCGGTAAATGCAAATGTACTTGGAGAAATTGCTTTATCTACCGAACCCTATATTGAGCAAGTATTTATTGCCGGTAATTATGAACAGGATGAATTAGAACGTAAATTGTATATTGTTCGCAAGCGAATTGAAAATGATCTTAGAAACTCAAAACTGAAGCAAAAGAGCATGTTTCATATCCCGAGTTTATCATCAAGAGTGATTATATACAAAGGGATGTTTACACCGGAACAATTGGAAAAATATTATCTTGATTTTAAAGATGAACGTTTTAAAACAGCTATTGCTTTAGTGCATTCTCGTTTTAGTACAAATACATTTCCTACATGGGATTTGGCACAACCTTTTCGCTATATTGCACACAACGGTGAATTTAATACCATTAAAGGAAACCGTTTATGGATGCATGCACGCGAATCATTGTTTAAATCTGAGCTTTTTGAAGATGATTTACAAAAGTTGTTTCCCGTTATCGAACCCGATAAAAGCGATTCTGCCTCTTTTGACAATGCTTTGGAATTTTTGGTTCAAACAGGACGTTCAATTCCTCATGCATTAAGTATGTTAATTCCTGAATCTTGGAATGCAAAAAATCCGATACCCAAAAGCTTAAAGGCATTTTATGAGTATCACTCAACATTTATGGAGCCTTGGGATGGACCGGCATCCATTATGTTTACCGATGGCAGATACATTGGCGGTACACTTGACAGAAGCGGTTTACGTCCATCCCGTTACTTAGTAACGAAAAACGATTTAATTGTTATGGGTTCCGAAACCGGTGTTCAATCCTTTAAAGGGGAGGAGATTAAAGAAAAAGGACGTTTGCGACCCGGAAAAATCCTTTTGGTAGATACTAAATTAGGGATTATTATTCCTAATGAGGAGATTAAAGCAGAATTAGCCCGCCGTAATCCGTATGCAAATTGGTTGAAAGAACACCGTTTGGATATGGAAGATATTAAGGTTAAGCAAAGAGTTTCTTCGGATTTAGGCGAAAAGTACATTAATTATTTAAAAGAATTTGATTATACTAAAGAAGATATAAATCTGATAATCAAATCAATGGCAAGTACCTCTGCCGAGCCGTTAAGCTCAATGGGTAATGATGCGCCTATGGCTGTTATGGCAAAACGACCGCAATTGCTCTTTAATTATTTCCGTCAGATGTTTGCGCAAGTAACCAATCCACCCATAGACCCAATTCGCGAAGGAATGGTTATGGCATTAACTAATTATATTGGTTCGGTGCAGCGTAATTTGTTGGAAGAAACACCCGAACATTGCCATTTGATAAAATTCAAATCGCCTTTAATTACCAATACCGATTTAGGTAAAATTAAAGATTTAAAGCACGAAAGTTTCCGTCATGTTACTTTACAAATGGTTTTTCCTATTGATAAAGGACAGGGCGGATTAGAAAAAGCCTTAAACGATTTATGTAAAAAAGCAGAAAAAGCAGTAGATGAAAAGAATAATTTCATTATTCTTTCCGATAAAGAAATTTCAAAAGGAATGGCTCATATTCCATCTTTATTGGCTGTGGCAGCTGTACATCATCATCTGATAAAAGTAAAAAAACGCGTACAAGTAGGTTTAATTGTCGAAACCGGAGAAGTCCGTGAAGTACATCATTATGCCTTGTTATTCGGTTACGGGGCAAGTGTAATTAATCCTTATGTGGCTTTTGCAGTTATTCGTAAATTAGCTAAAAGCGGTGAATTAGGCGACGTAACATATTCGCAAGCACGTGAAAAATATATTAAAGCCGTAGGCAAAGGTTTGAAAAAGATTATGTCCAAAATGGGAATTTCAACCTTGCGTAGTTATCACGGTGCCCAAATATTTGAAGCAATAGGTTTAAGCCAAGATTTGGTAGATAAATATTTTACGGGAACTGCATCAAGTATTGGGGGTATAGGTCTTGAAGAAATTGCCGAAGAATATAAAATAATGCATAATAAAGCATTTGAAAAACTGGGAACCAACGGAAGTTTAAAGCACGAAGGTATTTATGCTTTCCGTAAGGATGGTGAATACCATGCTTGGAATCCGGAAAGTATTGCCTTATTGCAATGGGCTACCAAAACAGGTGATTACAATAAATATAAAGAGTTTAGCAAAATTGTAGATGAATATACTCAAAAACCGACTTTTATTCGCGGAATGCTGAATTTCAAAAAAAATCCGATTGATATTTCTGAAGTTGAGTCGGCAGAGAATATCATGAAACGCTTTGTTACCGGCGCCATGTCTTTCGGCTCAATAAGCAAAGAGGCACATGAGGCAATGGCAATAGCCATGAATAGGATAGGAGGCAGGAGCAATACCGGTGAAGGTGGTGAAGATAAAAAACGTTTACATACCGCCGATAAACGCAGTGCTATTAAGCAAGTTGCATCAGGGCGTTTTGGAGTGGATGCGGAATATTTGGTAAATGCCGATGAAATTCAAATTAAAGTGGCACAAGGGGCAAAACCCGGCGAAGGTGGTCAGTTGCCCGGTTACAAAGTGGATAAAATTGTTGGTAAAATTCGTAATTCACTGCCCGGAATTACCTTAATCTCGCCACCGCCGCACCACGATATTTATTCTATCGAGGATTTGGCACAACTGATTTTTGATTTAAAATCAGTCAACCCGCAAGCAAAAATCAGTGTTAAATTGGTTTCGGAAACGGGTGTGGGTACTATTGCTGCCGGAGTTGCTAAAGCAAAAGCCGATTTAATTACCATTAGCGGTACCGAAGGAGGTACGGGAGCAAGTCCTGCAAGTTCAATTAAGCATACGGGCTTGCCTATGGAAATTGGTCTTGCCGAAGCACATCAAACATTGGTCTTAAATAATTTGCGCGGAAGAATAAAATTACAAACCGACGGACAAATAAAAACCGGACGCGACATCATTATTGCAGCCATGTTGGGTGCCGAAGAATTTGGAATTGCCACCGGTGCATTGATTACACTGGGTTGCGTGATGATGCGTAAGTGTCATTTGAATACTTGTCCGGCAGGAATTGCCACGCAAAATAAAACATTACGCAAACGTTACCTTGGAAAAGCCGATTATTTGATTAATTATTTTAAATTTCTGGCAGAAGAAGTACGCGAATATATGGCTGAAATCGGTGTTCGCAAGTTTGACGAATTAGTAGGAAGAAGTGATTGGTTAGAAGTTAATTCAAACATGAAACATCCTAAAGCTAAAAAATTAGATTTAAGTTCTTTAATCAATTATCCTGAGGCTTCAAAGTTCAATCCTTTATTTAATGTGGAAGAACAGAATCATAAATTGGAGCAGGTTTTGGATAAAGAGCTTATTCGTTTATCAAACCGTGCCATTCAGAATAAAGAAAAAGTTTGGTTTAGCAAAGAAATAGGCAATACCGACCGCTCAATAGGCGCAATGCTTGCCGGCGAACTTGCAAAAAAATACGGAATACAAGGCTTGCCTAAAAATACCATTAACGGATATTTTTACGGTTCGGCAGGACAAAGTTTTGGTGCTTTTATGGTTTCCGGTATGAGTTTTAAATTAGAAGGTGATGCGAATGACTATCTTGGTAAAGGAATGGCAGGTGGTCGCATGGTAGTTATTCCGCCCGAAAAGGCAGACATACAAGCAGAAAAAAATATAATTATCGGAAATACGGTTTTGTACGGTGCCACAGGTGGTAGTTTGTATGTTAACGGAATTGCCGGTGAACGTTTTGCCGTTCGGAACAGTGGCGCTAAAGCCGTTGTTGAAGGGGTAGGAGACCATGGTTGCGAATATATGACCGGTGGTAGAGTGGTAGTTCTCGGTGCTACAGGTAGAAACTTTGCTGCAGGTATGAGTGGTGGAATTGCTTATGTATTGGATATTAACGAAGATTTTGCTTTCCATTGTAATCAAGATATGGTAGAATTATCTAAAATTACCGATTATGACGATATTAAAGAATTGCAAGCAATGATTGCAAAACATCATCTTTATACAAAAAGTAAATTAGCCGAAAAAGTTTTGATTAATTGGGAACATTATATTTCAAAATTTGTTAAAGTATTGCCTTTGGAATATAAAAAGGTACTGAACGAAATAAAACTGAAAGAAGTTGCCGAAAAAATCAAAAAAGCACAAACGGAAATTATTGAATATTAAGGTAGCTCAACTCTTTGAGTTGATAATTGAAAACTTGTATGCCAATCTTCGGATTGGATATGTAAAAATTGATTAATTTCCAATATCAACTATTAAAATTAATAATATGGGAAACCCGAAAGGATTTATCGAAATAAAAAGAAAAGAAGCCGGATATAGACCGGTAAAAGAACGTATTACTGATTTTGGCGAAGTGGAACAAACTTTAAATGCCGAAGACCGTAAATTACAAGCATCTCGTTGTATGGATTGCGGTATTCCATTTTGTCATTGGGCTTGTACCGTAGGCAGTAAAATTCCCGAATGGCAAGATGAATTATATCGTGGCAATATAGCAGAAGCAGCAAGAATTTTACAACTCACAAACGATTTTCCTGAATTTACAGGTAGGGTATGTCCCGCTTTGTGCGAGAAATCATGCGTATTGGCAATTCACGAAGAGGCGGTTACCATACGCGAAAACGAAGCTTCGGTAATGGAACAAGCTTTTTCTGCAGGTTTGGTAAAAGCAAAAGTTCCTGCCAAGCGTACGGGAAAAAAAGTTGCCGTAATTGGTTCAGGACCTTCCGGTTTATCGGTTGCTGCACGTTTAAATCAAAAAGGGCACAGTGTTACCGTTTTTGAAAAAGATGAAAAACCGGGTGGTTTATTACGCTTTGGTATTCCTGATTTTAAACTAAACAAAGGAATTATAGACCGGAGATTAGCGATTTTAGAAGAAGAAGGCATTATTTTCAAAACAAATACTTTTGTGGGCAAAGATATTTCAGGAAAAGAACTTTTAAACGAATACGATGCCGTTTGTTTGACGATTGGAGCTATGAAACCACGTGATTTGGAAGTAAAGGGAAGAGAGTTAGAAGGCGTTTATTTTGCAATGGAATTTTTAACACAGCAAAATCGTAAAATTGCCGGAATTGATATTCCTGCGGAGAAACAAATTTCTGCAAACGGAAAAAATGTAATTGTGATTGGCGGGGGAGATACCGGTTCCGATTGTGTGGGTACAGCTATACGTCAAAAAGCAAGAAGCGTGAAGCAAATCGAAATTTTACCCAAACCATCTGAAAACCGCACAGACGATAATCCTTGGCCCTATTGGCCAAATACTTTGCGTACTTCAAGTTCGCATCAGGAAGGTTGTGAACGGTATTGGAGTTTAGAGACAAAACGCATTCTTGGTAAAAACGGAAAACTTACTCATATTGAGCTGAATGAGCTGGAATGGATAAAAAACGGTACGCGTTGGGAAAAGAAAATTATATCGGAAAAACCTCTTAAATTTGAGGCGGATTTAGTATTACTTGCCATGGGTTTTACCCAACCGGTACATGAAGGTATTGCCGATGCACTAAAGTTGGAATACGATGCACGCGGGAATATAAAAGTTAATGAAAAACATCAAACATCAAATCCGAAAGTATTTTCGGCAGGAGATGCTGCAAGCGGTGCAAGTTTAGTGGTACGTGCCATTGCTTCCGGTCAAAATGCTGCAAAAGGAATACATGAATTTTTAAACGCTTGATTCCGAAAAAACCTGACCGTGTGCATAGCACCTGTCCGCGTTTTTGTATAATAGAGTAATAAATTAAAAACCGGAAAGTTTTTATAAAATAAACAACTTAACTTTCGCAAACTGGTATATAGTAAATATAGCCACAGACGCACGAATGAAATAATGCAATTTTATTTTAAATTTCCTTTTTGACCTTTGGCAAAAGAGAAAAATTTCAATGCTAATAATTATAGTATCAACAAAACCATAGTAATTCGTGCAACTTGTCCGACTACCGGCGGATCAGTGGCAGAAATATGAACTTGCGAAACTTTTGTAAATAATAATAAAAATCAATTAACAGATAGTAATAATCTACCGGTGGGCGGATAAGTTTTAAACAACAATATATAATATGAATACAAAAATTGCCATTATCGGCGGAGGTAATCTTGGTACTGCCATAGCCAAAGGCTTAGTAAAAAATCATTTTAAACCGGAAAATATTACCATAACAAGACGTAAAGTTGAGCTTTTGAATGAATTAAAGAATTTGGGTATTAATACAAGTTCTGATAATAAAGCAGCGGTACAAAAAGCAGAGGTGATTTTATTAACGGTAAAACCTTATAAAACCGATAACATACTGGCAGAAATAGCTCCTTTTATAAAAAAAAACAGGCATTTGATTGTTTCAATGGTAAGTGGAGTATCCATTGCCCATATTAAAAGCATTATTAAAACGGATATTCCTGTATATCGTGCCATGCCGAATACTGCCATTGCCATTAATGAGTCAATGACCTGTATTGCCGTGCCTAATGCCAATAACGGACAAAAAGAGCTTATAAAAAGTATTTTCTCCGGTTTAGGCGATATGGTTTTTATGAACGAGGAAATGATGGATGCGGCAACAGTGCTGGCTGCTTGCGGAATTGCCTTTGTTATGCGTTTTATCCGCGCTATGGTTCAAGGTGGAATTGAAATTGGTTTTGATGCCAAAACAGCTAGCCGGATCGCGAATCAAACTGTGAAAGGTGCAGCCGACTTATTGATAAAAAACGGTTTACATCCCGAAGAGGAAATAGATAAAGTTACCACCCCGAAAGGCTATACCATTTCCGGCTTAAACGAAATGGAACACAATGGCTTTAGCTCTTCATTAATTAAAGGTATTTTAACATCATTTAATAAAATTGATAAATAGTTATTAGCGTTTTATTAAAAAGAAGCGTCTTAACCTGCTGTTCCGGGTTTATGCTCATCAACTTCAGTTTCTGATTTTGACCTGTTTTAAGTTTTTCTTTTTATCCAAAAAATCAAAGCCAAGCCCAATAATAAAAAACCAATAGATAAATTAAAGATAAGCGTAGTACTAAAATTCTCTATGCTTGTTTTTAATCGAATAGTTTTCGGATTATTTTTTAAAAAATATATCTGCAATTCATCACCGGTGTTTAAAGTATCATACCTGCGTTTGTTTGTATTTAGGTATGTATCAATACTTTCGCTTTCTGTTTCAAAATGTACATCTAAATAATAATTTTTCTGAACG
>JALSLF010000262.1 GCA_026988445.1 Bacteroidales bacterium | reverse complement strand
TAAAATATCCTTGTTCATCGTAAGCGATTAAGCTGTCGGTAACGTAATACGCGTTGGGTTCAAAATCAGAAATATTTTGAATTTCACCATTGGCAAATACTAAAAATTCATCTAAAGAGCTGATATAGGCAACCATATTATCGCCAACTTTATATGATTTGGGTTCAAAATCATCCAAATCAATTATGTCGCCTTTATAATAAGCATGAAATGTATTGGTTGATTTATCCACGTATGCAACAATATTTAAACCTGTTTTAAAATCTATTAAATCATTTGTTTGAGTAATTTCTTCAAGTTGTCCGCGGTAAAATATTTTAAAATACTTGGTATTATCATTAAAATAGGCAAAAATATTATCGCCGGCTTTAAAGTCCTGTATCGGGCGACCGGTTAAAGCATTTTCCAAATTATAAATACGTCCGCCGTAATATGCATGTGAAGAATTGGTATTCCGGTTAAAAAAAGCAACAATACTGTCGCCAACGGCATAACTCAACACATTGCTTGTAAGTATCTGTTTTTTTCCGTTATCAAAAACATAGAGTTGTCCAAACATTTCATATACAACCAAATAACGTGTAGCAATATACTTATCTACTGTAATATCGGAAAGTAAAATAACTTCGCCTCTATGATAAACCTTAAATTTACCGGCATTATCAATATAGGGCAAGCAGTTACCTCCTACTTGATAAGATTGAACCGGTAAATTTTCAACATCATGAGTTTCACCTCCATCAAAAATAATAAAATGTTTTTGATAATCATGAAATGCCGCTAAACTATATGTTTGCGAAAAACCAACAGTGCTTAAAAATGAAATAAAAAGTACAATAAGCGTTTTTTTCAGTATCATAATGCTTGTGTATTTAGATGCTTTTTACCGCACAATGATTGTACCAAAAAAATGGAAAGATTTTATGTGTTAGTTTAGCATTTTTACAAAAACCGACAAGAAAAATATTTTCATTAACTTTGTCATATGCAAACGAGATACCTACATAATCGCGAAATATAATTTTAATTTGAGAAAGAAACAGCACTAAACCAAGCACGGTTTATATCATTATCTGTTGGAATAATGAAAAGTTAGTTTACCCGACTTTTAAAACAATTTTACAGGTATATTAGAAGTTTGACATACAAAAGAGCAAAACAAACTAAAAAATACACTGAATTTAATAATCATTTATAAAATTGAAGAGCAAACGAGTAATGTTTTCAGAACATTTATAAACGACCATAACAGACTGCAGTTTCGGTGCAACAAACATGTATAAATACAACATAAAACCTATTGACATAATGAAAATTACAGGACATAAAAACCGAAAAGGTATATATCATCAGAATAACAGCAGAGGAAAACGCCATTTCATTAATGGGTAATCAGTTTTTCAACCCTTCTTTAAAAATTGCAGAATAATGGGAGCAGCACGAAAATTAAGAACTATAAAAACATATCCCGAATTAAGAAAAATCAGGGGATACGGACATAAAACCAAATTCAATTATCCAATATTAATTTTTGCAACTCTTTTAATATTTAGTTTGGCAATTACTTTTAAGAATGAACCCGAACAAGATAAAAAAGAAAAGATTAAAGAGTTTGTTGAAAAATCTTTAAAGGAAAAAAATAATAAACAAAAAAAATACTATTTATGCGATGTTTCCGACAAACAGGCAAAAGAAATATTTGAATTAACGGGAATTGATGTAAAGGGATATACTTGGACAATAGAAAATTTCTTTTTATATCATACATTAAAAGAGCATGGTAACAATACCAAAGAACAAAAAAGAGGACAAATCGCAATAAATATTTCTGACTTTGAAAACATACAAGACATTATAAACAACCCAGATAAAATAACTTTATCTGAAGGTAAAAATTCAAATATTCATTTAAAAATTGAAAAACAACTAAACGAATTATATTTTTATATTATTGAAATAAGAAAAGGAAAAAAAGAAATAGTGGGAAAAACTATGTATAAAAGATATTAAAAAGGGATATTGTAAAAACAATACCCCTTTTTATGAAAACATCAGTGGCGAACTTATGCAAAGTGAGTAAAACTCAAATCCCAAGTTCTGAACGCCCGAAACGATTCCCTGACATTTCAAATACAAAGTTAAGGCAAAACAAATTAAAAAACAAATTGTTTAAACTAAAACCAATATAATTAAGCAACTTTTTGAAAACAATGAATTTAAACACACAAATGCAAAATTCAAGCTGTTAAACAGGAATTGGGAGGGTATACCAAACCGACAAGCACAAAAAACAAACCCTTGCTAATTCAATGATTAACAAGGGTTTTAAATTGTATTGTTGTTGTCCCGCCAGGGCTCGAACCTGGACTCTTCTGAACCAAAATCAGACGTGTTGCCAATTACACCACGGGACAATCATCTCGTTTCGGTGTGCAAAAATATAAAAAAATTAATACATGCA
>JALSLF010000261.1 GCA_026988445.1 Bacteroidales bacterium | reverse complement strand
TTATTTTTTTCAAGAAATTCTTTACATAAAATAATTCCCAAACCTGTACCACGCTCACCTGCCGTACCTGATGTGCTGTGCTTTATATCTATTCTGAATATTTTAGGAATATCACCTTCCGCTATCCCGACTCCTGTATCCTTTACTTTAATAAGTATATTATCTTCATCATTTTCTCCAAAAACTTCAACAGTTCCCTCTCGGTCGGTAAATTTTATGGCATTACTTATTAAATTGCGTAAAACCGTAAGTATCATATTAATATCGGCAAAAGCATATAAATTTTTCGGAACTTTATTATATAACTTAATGTTTTTGTTAAGTGCTTGTGAATTTAACAAAGTAATTGTTTCTTCAGTTAAATCATTCATATCCAATTTTTCACGAATAATTTCCATTTTACCGGTTTGTGATTTTGACCATTTAAGCAGATTATCTAAAAGATTAAAGCCTTGTTTTGATGTATCGTAAAACGATTTCATATAGGTAAGAATGTCTTCTTTTGAGAATTCATCGTAAGAATCCATAATTAATTTTGAAAATGTAATTAAAACCGAAAACGGATTACGTAAATCATGAGCTATAATGGATAGCAACTTGTCCTTATTTTCATTAGCCAAGCGTATTTCTTCGTTGGTTTTACTTAATTGTTCCTGTACAAATTTTAATTGAATATGCGTATTTACTCTTGCTATTAACTCAGTAGCCTTAAAAGGTTTGGTAATAAAATCCACGCCTCCTGCATCAAAACCTTTACGTAAACTTTCTTCATCAGCTTTTGCGGTTAAAAAAATTACGGGAATTTCTTTGGTTTTTTCGTTATGCTTTAGGCGCTTACAAACTTCAAAACCATCCATTTCAGGCATCATAATATCTAATAAAATTAAATCAAAATGCACTTTCTCGGCACGTATAATTCCGGCTTTACCGCTTTGCGCATAACTGATGTTAAAGTTTTGCTTTTTTAAGACATTAGCAGCTACTTTTATGTTCTCTGCAATATCATCAATAATAAGTATCTTAGGATTTAGGTTTTGAAACATAATTTTTGTTAATTAGATTACTTTAACACTCGTTTACAGGTTATTTTTAGGTTATTTAACTAACTTCCTTTAATTTCATCAATTATTTCAGGAAAGCTTTGTAAACTCCTACTCATCTCCTCTAAATCAAAACTATTCAAATATTCTTTCAAATCATCAGCAAATTTAATTAAAATATCAACTTTATAATTTTGCGCTAAATTTTTTAACTTATCGGTAAATAATTCAATATCATCCGAAAGCTCATCACGCACAGCTTTTTGCCAAAGAGGCAGTATTTCTTCATCAATTTTTTTAATAAACAATTTATAATCAGACCTTTTTCTTAACTGAACGGCAAAATCACCAATATTTTTAAGCTTTTTTCCGGTATTTTCAACCGGTATCTTTTTGTGTTTTAAAAATTTAGATGTGATTGCAAATAATTCGGAGCGCCTCATTGGTTTAGCCAAAAAGGCATCAAAATCAATATTTAATGTACAATTCGTTTTATCGATAAAAGTAGCAGACATAACAATTACCGGAGGTTTGTTTTTTAATGAAACTTGTTCAAGAAATGCAGAAATCTTACAATTATTTACATCATGAATATTTACATCTAAAATAATTAAGTCCAATTTACGTCCGTTAATTAAAGGAACAGCCTTTTCAGCGTTCTCTGCCGAAATAATATTTATAGGAGTATCGTTAAAATTTGCTTTAATTAAATCACGATTTTCTTTAATACGGTCAATCACCAATACATTTGCTTTTTCAAAAACTATATTATACTGTTCTAATTCTTGGCTCTTCTCTTTTTTTGCAATCTTAGCAATTTTTATTTGATTTAAAATTACTTTAAAAACAGTGTATTCACCAACTTTACTTTTTACAAAAATAGCTCCTCCCATCGATTCGATAAGTTTTTTACTGATGGTTAGTCCAAGACCGGTACCCCCATATTTACGAGTACTCTGTCCGGCTTGCTGCTTAAAAGCTTTAAAAATTTCGGTTTGCTGTTCCTCAGGTATTCCTATACCTGTATCTTCTACCGTAATTTTCATATCAATAAAATCATTGTACTTTTCCAGAAAATAAAATTTGAGCTTAATACCGCCTTTTTGTGTGAATTTTATGGCATTTCCTACTAAATTAAACAGAACCTGTCTTAAACGTACCTCGTCGAGAAATACATGAGATGGTAAATTGGGATCAACATAAGTTTCAAAAGTCAAAGATTTTTTTTCAATCTTCATGCTGAAAATTTGCTTAATTTCTTCTACCAGATAATTCAAATTAACCGGTTCAAAATGCAGTTCCATTTTCCCAGCTTCTATTTTTGACAGATCAAGAATATCACTAATAAGCATTAATAGATTTCGACCGCCCGATTTAATAGAATGTAAATATTTTTTTTGTTTTTGATCTTTAATTTGACTTTCTAAAAGTTC
>JALSLF010000260.1 GCA_026988445.1 Bacteroidales bacterium | reverse complement strand
GAATTTATGTTCCTAAACTTTTTAAAAAATATTCTACTTCCAAAATTATTATTACTGAATTTGTAAGCGGTTGTAAAATTACAGATATTGAACGAATTAAATCATGGGGAGTAGAACCGGAAAAATTGATTAAAAACGGTTTGGATATTTACTTTTCACAAATTTTTGAACATGGTTTTTTTCATGCCGATCCTCACCCCGGAAATATTTTAGCACGCCCTGACGGAAAAATTGTATTTATAGATTTTGGTATGGTAGGTAAACTAAACCTGCACGAAAAATATAATTTCTCATCTTTTTTTATCGCAATGGCAAACAGGCAGCCACGGATAATGGCAAGCCATATGCTTAAATTGGCTGTAAAAGCAGATGTGGATGATGTGCGCCGCTTAGAGCATGAAATGGAACAGCTGGTAGATGAGTTTATTGCTTATAATTTTGAAAATAGAAATTTAAACGATTTAACCATCCGCTTACGCAAAATTGTTTACGATTTTAAAATGTCCATTCCGGGGACTATTTTTATTTTATTAAGAGCTTTAGCAATTCTTGAAGGAATTGGACGAATTGTAGATCCTGAAATGCGTATTACCGATGAAGTTAAATCCTACGGATTTAAATTATTTAAAGAGCAGTATTCTCCAAAAAATCTAAATTACGAAATACAATATACTTTATCAAATTTAGTATCTTTGCTTTACAGTGCACCAATTGACTTAAAGCTCATACTAAAAAAAATAAAAAGTGGAAGAATCTATTCACATACCGAAATACACGGGCTGGAAAATTTTAATCGCCGGATTGATATTAACACCAATAAATTTGTACTAACATTTCTGTTTTCCACGCTTTTTATAGGAGGAGCACTAATGTTAGAAACTCCTGCTTCTCAAATGAGTTCTTTTTTCGGAATTCCTTGGATAAGTTTGTTGAGTTTTATTCTTGCAACTATTTTTGCTTTTGTTTTGTTAATTTATCTGATAAGAAACCGCAATTCTAAAAATGACTATTAAGCTACAATATAGTAGTTTTACAACTTCTGCTCTAATTTAAAAAAGCGGACATATTTGCAATAAATTTAGTAGAACAAAGTAAATATGGAAACTTGTTGCCGGTAGCCGGTAACTAATCGGTAAAAAAATAAAATATCTGTATAAATCAGTGTTCACAAGGATAAAACATTTGCCGTAGGCAAGCTAAGTGTCCTGAGTGCTCTATGTGGTTAAAATAAAAATATCGTAGATGTTTAAAACTTGTCCGACTACCGGTGTAAACCTGATGAATATTCTTCCGATAAAATAGTGGTAGAACTACTAATTTAACCTAAATTGAGTTATTTTAGACCAGAGTTCTAACTTCCTGTAAACTTTTCTCCTTCAAGTAAAATCATTCGGCAAAGCTTAAGTAGATTAAATAATTTTCAACCAATCGCTTTTTTTTATATATTTGGTGAGATTTGATAAACCTAACTAACAAAACTTATTATGGAAGTAAGACGTACATTTGACATTGTTGATCAATTATTTGAAAAATACAACAAAGACATTGCCCTTTCTATTAAAAGAAATGGAAAATGGGAAAATTTCAGCACGAATGAGTACAAAGATTTTGTGGACAATTTCAGTTATGGATTGTTAGCATTAGGCTTTGAAAAAGGACACAAAATAGCTACGGTTTCAAACAACCGTCCTGAATGGAACTTTATCGACATGGGAATGGGACAAGTAGGTGCAGTTCATGTGCCTATCTATCCAACAATTGGGCCGGATGAATACCGACATATTCTAAAACATTCCGATGCAAAAATTATGATTGTTTCTTCGCAAGAGTTGTATCAAAAAATTAAACCTATAGTTGATGAAGTAGGTACGATTGAAAAACTCTATACCTTTGATAATATTGAAGGTGCCCCGAATTGGATGGAAATCATAGAACTGGGAAAACAAAACAAAGAAAAATTTGAAGCAAAATTACCCGAAATTAAAGCTTCGGTTGATGAAAATGATTTGTTTTCAATAATCTACACATCCGGTACTACAGGATTACCCAAAGGGGTAATGTTAAGTCATAAAAATTTCATCAGTAATGTTCATGGCACAAAGCATATTTTACCTTTAACATCCGACGAAAAAGTCTTAAGTTTTTTACCCCTTTGCCATGTTTTTGAACGTATGGTAAACTACTTATTTCAATTCAACGGTTGCCCTATTTATTATGCCGAAAGTATCGATACAATAGGAGATAATCTGCGCGAAGTTAAACCCCATGGATTTGCCGCTGTTCCTCGCGTTATAGAAAAGCTTTACGATAAAATTATTATGAAAGGTAAAGAACTCACAGGAATAAAAAAATCTTTATTCTTTTGGGCGGTTGATTTAGGCTTAAAATACGAATTAAATAATGCCAACGGTCCAATATATGCCCTAAAACTCAAAATTGCCGATAAGCTTATTTTCTCAAAATGGAGAGAAGCTT
>JALSLF010000259.1 GCA_026988445.1 Bacteroidales bacterium | reverse complement strand
AACAGGCTTGCACGCTGTTTGTGCGGCAGGGATTGAAGCGGTAGCTCCCGATGGTGAAAAATATACAAAACTAAAAGGGAAAGAGCGACCAACGGAAGCTCCTTTGCCTTTTTAGCTTTTGTTATTTTTCATTATCGGGACTACAAGCGGAAAGCCCGTAGCCGCCCAAATAATCATTAAAAAAAAGGATTTTGAAAAAAATAATAAACTGGATAACGGATAATTTTGAGCGTATTTATATTGTTTTGCTGTTTGCGCTTAGTTTTGTGATTGTGGCTTATTTGTTCCCCGGGGAAGGAACGTTTAGATATGAATTTCAGAAAGGTCAGCCCTGGCTGCATGAGGATTTAATTGCCCCTTTTGATTTTGCCATTTATAAATTGGATGATGATTTGGCAAAGGAAAAAGATGATGTACGTAAAAATTTTAAACCCTATTTTAATTATAATGAAGAAATAGGAAAACAAGAAATTAAACAATTTGAAAAAACATTTAAAAAGCAATGGGACAGCTATTTAGAAGAAAAAAAGGAGGCTTTGTCGAACCCTTTGTTGCGTAAAAAATTTGTTCGTTATAATGCGGATTCGGTTTGGATGCTTTTCCGTTTGACGAAAAAATTAATGAAACATATTTACACCAATGGAATAATTGAATTTGAAGAGGATTATGTAGTTGAAAATCAGAAACCTTTTGCGATTGAAGTAATTAAAAATAAAATAGCACACGAAACAGAATATAGTAAAATATTTACCTTAAAATCGGCTTACCTGTACATTATTGAGGGTTTGCATGCTTATAAAAAAGAGGGTGCAACAAACCGGAATATTGATTTTATTGAAAATCTACACCTTAATAAGTTTATTGAACCCAATCTGTTTTACGATAAAGAGACTTCGGAAAAGGTTTTGAATGAAGAATTGAACAGCATTTCGCTGACAAGAGGTATTGTGCATCAAGGAGAGCGGATTATATCGAAAGGCGAAGTAGTTGATGAGGATAAATACCGGGTTTTGGAATCGTTGCGCTCCGCTTATGTTAGTTCGTTGAAAACAACGGCAAATCGTTCGCTGCTGATTTTCGGGCGGATGATTATTGTATTTTTCAGTTTCTTGATACTGTATTTGTTTTTAGTTCGGTTTCGTTCGCATGTTTTGGAAAGCAGGCGAAAAACTTTGTTTATTCTGTTGATGATTGTTGCTGCAGTGGCGGTTTCGAAAATTGTTCATGATATTAGTGTGCTGAATATTTATATTATCCCTTTTGTAATTTTGCCGCTGCTGATTAATACTTTTTACGATTCACGATTGGCTTTGTTTATTCATTTTGTAACGATTATTATTGTTGCTTTTTTTGCACCAAACAGTTTTGAGTTTGTTTTGTTACAGTTTATTGCCGGTATTGTAAGTATTATCGGATTGAAAAGCATTCAAAAACGTTCGCAGTTTGTAAATTCGGCAATGTTGGCGGTTTTGAGTTATCTGTTTGTGTATTTCGGGGTGTCCATTTATCAGGAGGGGAACATTAACAGTATTAATTGGGTAAATTTTGCATGGTTTGCAGGTAACGGGGTTTTATTGTTGTTGTCTTATCCTTTGGTTTATGTTTTTGAACGTATTTTCGGCTTTTTATCGGATATGACTTTGCTGGAATTGTCGGATACAAATCAACCATTGCTACGGCAGTTGGCGGAAAAAGCTCCGGGTACTTTTCAGCATTCATTGCAAGTAGCTAATTTATCGGAAGAAGTGGTGCGCCAAATTGGCGGAAGTGTATTATTGGTGCGTGCAGGTGCTTTGTATCACGATATAGGGAAACTATCGGCACCACAATATTTTACCGAAAACCAACTGGGCGGTGTAAATCCGCATAAGAGTATTGCCTATCAGGAAAGTGTGGAAATAATTGTAAATCATGTGCATGCGGGTGTTGAAATGGCAAAAAAAGCAAACTTACCGGAAAAAATCATTGATTTTATACGTACGCATCACGGTACTACTAAGCCTGAATATTTTTACCGTTTGTATATGAAAGAAAATCCGGGTGCGAATGTTGAAAAAGAGTTTTCTTATCCGGGGCCTAAACCTTTCACAAAGGAAACTGCGGTTTTAATGATGGCTGATTCGATAGAAGCTGCATCTCGCAGTTTGAAAGTTTATTCAAAACAAGCTCTTGAAGATTTAATTAACGGGATTATTAATTTTCAGATGAAAGAATTGCAATTTGATAATGCCGATATTACTTTTAAAGAAATTACTCAAGCAAAAGGTATCTTTTTGGCAAAATTGCAAAATATTTATCATGCAAGAATTGAATATCCTGAGGAGAATAAAGAATGAGTGAATGAGTGAATGAGTGGATGAGAGAATGAGAGAATGAGAGAATGAGAGAATGGTGGAATGGTGGAATGGTGGAATAATGGAAGATTGGGGTGGTGAGTGGTTGAATAGTTGAATGGTTAAATTGTTAAATTGTTAAATAGCTGAATGG
>JALSLF010000258.1 GCA_026988445.1 Bacteroidales bacterium | reverse complement strand
TAAAGAAATTGAAATTTTAAAATTTGAATTGCCGGAATTAATTATCCGTGTTAAATGCGGAAAAGGCACCTATATTCGTGCTTTGGCGCGTGATATCGGTGTACGTTTAAATTCCGGAGCTTATTTAAAATCGCTTCGGCGAACAAAAATCGGTGATTTTTCGGTGGATGAAGCCATATCGGTGAATGATTTCAAAGAACAATTGAATAAAGAACTTTTGCTAGCTGATAATAAAGAATAATTATTTAACATTTAAATTTATACTCATGCAAGACTTGCTTAACATATCTGTAAAAAGTTTGTTATTTAAGGAGCTTACATGATGTAATTAATAATAATAAAAAGGAAATATCATGAAATTGTCAAAATTCAAATTTGACCTGCCAAAAGAGTTAATTGCCACACATCCGGCAAAGGAAAGAGATGAATCGCGCTTAATGGTTTTACACAGAAAAACCGGAAAAATTGAGCATAAAATTTTTAAAGATATACTTGAATATTTTGACGATAAAGATGTTTTTGTATTTAACGATACAAAAGTTTTTCCGGCACGATTATATGGAAATAAAGAAAAAACGGGTGCTAAAATCGAAGTTTTCTTGTTAAGAGAACTGAACCAAGATCAACGTTTATGGGATGTTTTAGTAGATCCTGCACGAAAAATAAGAATTGGTAATAAATTATATTTCGGAGAAAACGATTTATTGGTTGCCGAAGTGATTGACAATACTACCTCACGCGGAAGAACTTTGCGCTTTTTGTATGACGGACCTTATGATGAGTTTAAAAAAGTACTCTATGAATTAGGAGAAACCCCTTTGCCAAAATTTATTGAACGAGAAGTTGAACCCGAAGACAGTGAAAGATATCAAACAATTTTTGCCAAACATATTGGCGCTGTTGCTGCTCCTACAGCAGGAATGCATTTTAGCAAACAACTTATGAAACGCCTTGAAATCAAAGGTGTTGAATTTGGATTTGTTACGCTTCATGCCGGACTTGGTAATTTCAGGGGGGTAGATGTTGAAGATTTGACCAAGCACAAAATGGATTCGGAAGAAATATATATACCCGATGAAACCGTTGATTTGGTAAATAATGCAAAAACGCATAA
Source organism: Bacteroidales bacterium (assembly GCA_026988445.1). GTDB lineage: Bacteria > Bacteroidota > Bacteroidia > Bacteroidales > NBLH01 > NBLH01. The sequence continues at coordinate 15,435 of JALSLF010000258.1, read as the reverse complement.
AAGACAAGTTTGTGCGGTAGGTACAACCGTAATTCGTACGCTGGAAAGCTCTGTTTCTACTCAAGGAGAACTAAAACCCTTTAAAGGCTGGACCAATAAATTTATTTTCCCGCCTTATGAGTTTAGTGTACCTACAAGTATGGTTACAAATTTTCATTTACCCTTGACTACTTTGGTAATGACTTCGGCAGCTTTTGCCGGATACGACTTTTTGTTTGAAGCTTACGAAGTAGCCAAAAAAGAAGGTTATCGATTTGGAACTTATGGCGATGCTATGTTGATTCTGTAGCTTGTTTTTAGAAATATAAGACAAGCCCCGACCTATAAGTCGGGGCTTTTTATTTCACTCTTTATCAGGCGGCTATAAAAAAGTAAGGCGCCGGTTAAAAAACAGATACCTATTTGCAATGAATGTAGAATATAAGTAAATATAAAATAGCTTCAAATTGTTACCGGTCGCCGGTTATCGGTAACTTGTCCCCGGTAGCTGATAACTAATCGGTAAAAAAATAAAATATCTGTATAAATCAGTGTTTGCGTGTGATAAAACTTTTGCCATAGGCAAAACCATGTCCGACTACCGGCGGATTAGTGTATTTTGTGCTAAAAAATAAAACATCGAAGATGTTTAATACATCTGTGTAAATCAGTGTTAATCCGCGGATTACACATTTGCCTAAAGCAAACTTAGTATCCTTATTTATGTTTAAAACAAAAACATCGAAGATGTATAAAGCTTGTCCGACTACCGATGCAAACCCTGTTTTTTTTCGGTAAAATAGTGGTAGAACTATTTTAAACCATAGCCAAAAGCAACAAAGCTTGCTATTCCAAAGGTAGTTTATATCTTCTTTTTTTATCAAAACAATAAAAAGCATTAGCTACTGCCGCTGCCGTAGGCACTAAACCTATTTCACCAATGCCTTTAGCACCGTAAGGACCAACAGGGTCTTTTACTTCAACTCCTTTAACAATAATTTCAGGGGTTTCATGAGCACGCAGCACCCCGAGCTTTCGCATTTTATCGTGGACAAGAAAGCCGTCTTTCATCGGTAGATTTTCACGTAAAGCATATCCCAAGCCCATGTGTACACCGCCTTCAATTTGCCCTTCAAAAAGCATGGGGTTCATTATTTTTCCGGCATCGTGTGCGGCAATCATTTTTTCAATATCACCCTTTTCATTTAAAATACAAACTTGCGCAGCATAACCATAAGAATAGTGCGTAATTTGTTCGTCCACATCGCTACCGGGTTTGGTAGTCCAATCACAAATATAAGCTCCTTTGTAGGTTTTTCCTTTAAGTTCGGATAAAGATTTACTACGTAAATCTTCTTTTAAATTTTTAGCTGCATTTATAACCGCTAAACCAACCAAAGCCGTAGCTCGCGATGATGTGGTCATGCCTGTTTTTATTTGAGCTTCGGAATCTACTACTACTTCAATAATATCGGGTGATATACCGGTTTCTTCGCAAAGCGTTTGCAGTGCCATATTATGTACCCCCTGCCCCATTTCTGTCCAACCATGGTGCAGGCGAATATGTTTTTCGGAAATAATTTCAATTTTTACTTTTGATTCATCAATCATACCGTTTCCTACACCTGAATTTTTTATGGCACAAGCCAATCCGGCGTATTTGGCATTATAAAAATCTTCTTTAACAGCTTCTAAACATGCTTTAACTCCAACACCATACAATTTTTGACCGGTAGATGTACTTAAACCATCGCTTAAAGCATTTTTGTAGCGAAATTCCCAACGGTCAAAACCGGCTTGTTCGCAAATATCATCGATGCAACTTTCCAGAGCAAAAGCCACTTGATTTGCTCCAAAACCACGCATAGCACCGCTTGGAATGTTGTTGGTATAAACGGTTTTGGCTTCAATATCTACCTCAGGAATATAATAAGCACCGGCTGCATGACCTGCCACACGCTCCAATACTTTCATCCCTACCGATGCATAAGCTCCCGTATCGCCTACTGCCCGTAATTTTAAAGCCGTGAGTTTTCCGTTTTTATCGGCTGCAAGCGTAATATCCATAAAAACAGGGTGTCGTTTCGGGTGTAAGCGTATGGACTCTTCGCGTGTGAGTGTTAATTTAACCGGTTTTTGCAACAACCAGGCAAACAATGCCGTATGTCCCTGTATGCTTAAATCTTCCTTTCCGCCAAAACCGCCCCCGTTGGGAACCAATTCAACATGTACCTTTTCTTCGGGTAAATTAAGTATTTCGGCAATTTGTCTCCGGTCTTCATATATACCTTGAGATTGACTATATAGTTTTATTCCACCGGATATGGGCAAAGCAACTGCACTTTCTTTTTCCAGAAAAGCATGTTCAATACGCTGTGTTTGATAATTTCCATGAGAAATGTATGCTGCATTTTTTAATGCATTTTCCACATCACCAATGGTAAATTGTGTAGTATCAAAATTATTGGGTCTTTCGGGATGAACACGTGCACCTTCAATTGCCTCAAACGGATTTGTAAGCGGTTTGAATACTTCGTATTCAACTTGAATCAGCTCAATGGCTTTTCGTGCAATTTCTTCATTTTCGGCTACAACTCCGGCAAGTACATCGCCAATATAATGCGTGGTTTCGCCTTCGTCAATCATCACCGACCAATCACGGATAATTAAACCTACTTTTTTTGTGCCCGGAATGTCTTTTGCCGTAAAAATACGATGCACTCCTTTTAAGTTTTCCGCTTCCGATGTATCAATTTTTAAAATTTTTGCTTTCGGGTAATCGCTAAACTTCAGAGCGGCGAACAACATCCCGTTAAGGAAAATATCATCGGTAAAATTACGTTTTCCTATTGCTGTTTCGTAAGCCATGTATTTGGGATGCGAACTACCGATTTTGCCGTCTGTTTTTCTTAATTCAAGTTTTTTGCCTTGAGTAATAGCTTCTGCAGCAGATAAAATTCCCTTTTCAATTTTTTTGTAGCCGGTACAGCGGCATAAATGGGCTTTAAGTGCTTTACGTACTTCTTCGATACTCGGATTAGGGTTTTCCTGTAATAAAACTTTGGTGCGACTGATAAAACCCGGAGTACAAAACCCACACTGAACAGCTCCTTCGTTTACAAATGCTTTTGCTATAGTATCCAAAACATATTCGGGAAAGCCTTCGGGGGTGAAAATTTCTGCATTTTCTAATGTGCTGATTTTTGTTAAGCATGCTAATTTTGCTTTTCCGTTTATCTCAACAGTGCAAGCTCCACAAGCTCCTTGTCCTGAACAGCCGTCTTTTACAGCAGTGAGTTTTATATCTTTACGTAAAAAACTCAATAATTTTTGCTCAGGATTACCTGAGTATTCAATATTTTTTCCGTTGATAGAGAATTTTATCATAATAAAATGTTTTGTTCGCGTATTTTGCTATAAAATTAAGAAATATTTTTTAAGGGAACTTTATAAACTCCCTTAAACTACAGTGTGCGTGCACAAATATCTGGTTAAAAGCACATTAAAACAAAATTATTTCATGATTAATTTGCAAGGGGCACACCAATTAACAGCCTGAACAATAGATGTTTGATATTAGGAAAAACAAAAAACCGCAAACTATGTTTGCGGTTTTTTATCGCTCAATTTAGCTTAAAGCAATACCTACTTTTTATTTTTGTGCAAGCTCAACGGGTTCTGTTTTCCAATCTTCAGGAATATCAGCGGTTAATGATTTTAAGAAAGTTACAATATCATTTATCTGCTCATCGTTTAAATCTTTATTTAATTCTAATTTTGCCATAATTTTAACAGCCTCGCCTAAGTCGGCAACCGAACCGTCGTGAAAATACGGATGTGTTTTTTCTATATTGCGTAAAATCGGCACTTTGAACATAAATTTGTCTGCTTCTTTTTGGGTTACATCAAAGCGACCGTTATCAATAGTTTTTGATTTAGTCAATTCGGCATAATCGCCAAACAAGCCAAATTTTTGATACATGGTACCGCCTAAATTTTCACCAATATGACAAGTAGTACAACCAATTTCCATAAAAGTTTTTAAGCCCTTTTGTTCTTGTTCGGTCAAGGCATCTTCTTTACCAGCCAAAAACTCATCAAAGCGCGTAGGGGTAATAAGCGTACGCTCAAAAGCACCGATGGCTTTTTTCAAATTATCATAGTTAATCGGGTTTTCCTCATTTGGAAAAGCAGCTTTAAATAGTTGCTGATACATTTCAGCTTTTAAAAGGCGCTCAATTACAAATTTTTCATCGGGCATAGCCATTTCAGCGGGATTTAATACCGGCCCACCGGCTTGGGCTTCTACATCTGGTTCACGCCCATCCCAAAATTGTCTGAATTGTAATGCTGAATTATATACCGTTGGCGAATTACGGGTTCCGGGTTTACCATTATCTCCGGGAGAAGTAGGCAAATTATCAACACCATAAGTAGCCAAATTATGACAAGTGTTACAACTTTGCGTTTCATTTTTTGATAATCTCTTGTCAAAATACAGCACTTTACCCAATTTCACTTTTTCATCGGTAATTTTATTATCCGGATTTTCAGCAGTTTTGGGCAGTGCTTTAAAAAAAACTTTAGCTCTTGTCAATAACTCACTTTCGGTAATGGTGTTTTCCTTGTTCGTTTGTTCATCATTAGTATTCCCTGTTGAACAAGCCCAAGAAAACAATGCTAATAGGCTAATCAGTACGGTAATTTTCTTCATAGTGCAAAAATTTAAGTTAATTAATTATTAAATGTGTTTTAAAAATATAGATTTTAATATAGGGTTTTTCTTTCTTAATTTGTATAATATCTATAATATTGTAAATAATTATTTACCTTTAAACGAAAATAGTTTCGCCCAAAAATAAATAATATCAAGGAAAGTTTTTTATTTTTATCCGAATAATTCCAAAATTAATTATTAAGCCTATTTAAAATTGCCAGAAACAAACAAAAATATAGAAGCGGAAGACATTAAGATAAAAAAAAAGCCAAAAGCAAAAAAAAGAAAGCGACTAAAAAAAAGTATCTATACTTTGATAATTTTAATAGTTGTGGTTGATTTTTTCTTATACTTTTTTGCTACTCCGGTGTTTAAAACTTATATCCAAAACAAGGTTCTAGAAAAAACACATGGTTTATATCAAATTGATTTTGATAAAATCCGTTTTGAATTAAGCCAAAGGCATATTAAACTCACTAATTTTAAGCTTAGTGCAGACACTTTAGTATATCAGCAGCTTTTAGATAAAGGTTTAGAAAATACTGCTGTTTACGACATAAAAGTTCGCTCAATAGAATTTTGGGGTACAAGTTTTTACAAACTTTTTTTCAAACAACATTTAAAAGTCAAAGAATTTTTCATAGATAATCCGGTAATAAAATTAAAAAAATCGCCGGATGATAACCAACAAAAAACGGTAAGTAGAGATTTTATACATCAGGATTTATACCCATCAATAAATAAATACGTAGATATTTTAGAGGTAAAATACATAAATGTAGAAAATGGACAATTCCATTTAAGATTATCAAAAGACAGTAGCAGCAAAACAAGCCATTTTGGACTAATTTCGGTAAAGCTATATGATTTTTATCTGGATGAGGAAGTTTATAAACATTCAAAAAAACTGTTTTATTCAAATGATATACAAATATCTATTAATAATTATCGTATCCGTTTAGCGGATGGAATTCATAACTTTTATGCAAAAAATATTTATATATCCACAAAAGAATCGCTTTTAAAAGCAAAATCTGTACGCATTTTACCGGTTTCTAAAAATGCAAATATTGATTCCGTGAAAATATCAGGCTACTATTATTTTACATCACCCGAAGTTCATTTTCATAATTTTAATATTTCAAATTTATATTTTAATAAAAATATTGAGATTCAGAATATTATAATTGATGCCCCAAAAATAAAATTGCTTGATATTGAAAAAAGCAGGTTTAAGAAAAACAAAATAGTTAGCGAAAATAAACAAAACACAATAAAACTTGATTTTTATAAACTTATAAAAGGTAGTTTAAATTCAGTCTCTATTAAAACATTAGACCTCAATCATGCAGAATTGGAACTTATTCATCAAAAAAACTTTAATAAGCCGGCTTATCATATTAAAGATTTTAACTTAAGCCTACTGGATTTTCTATTGAACAAACATTCGGGAGAAGACCCTGAGCGGATTTTATATTCAAAAAATATAAGACTTAATTTAAACGACTTTAAAGCAAATATTATTGATAAAACGCATACTCTACAAGCAAAGCAAATAAATATTCATACCGATACCAAAAGCCTGTACATTAAAAACTTAAGTATTCATCCTACACAAAACACAAGCCTGTTAAAACAAAAGATGAATTTTGATATAAGTGATATAAAGTTAAGCGGTACAGACTTTTATCGATTAATGAAGAATAGAGAACTCATTATACAAAAAATGGTAATGGGTAAATCAAACATTAATTTACAAATATTAAAAAAAGAGAATAAAAAACAGGAAAACTTTATTTCCAAATTAACAGGTGCATTCTTAAAAAGGCTAAGTATCAATAAAATACAGTTAAAAAACTCTGATTTCAATATTGTAACTTATCAAAACGATAGTATATTGGGTAGCTATTCCGGAAAAGTAAACTTTGATTTACGATATCTGAATTTTTTTAACGGACAAAATAGTTTTGAAAAAATGTTTTCGCTTTATGCTTATAAAATTTTATTGAATAATTATAAGCAACAAATGACCGACAGGGTTCATATTATTGATGCTCAAAGTATTTATATTTCAAATGCCGATTCGCTCATTCAAATTAATGATTTGGAAATTCACCCCCGCATAAGAGTTTATAAGGAGCTTAAAAACTTTGGGAAAGCAGATATTATTGATTTGAGCATTAAAAAAACAAGCATTAACGGAATAGATATTCAAGGATTTTTATTGCAAAAAAACTTATCCATCGAGCAAATTAACATTAATCAACCCTTATTTAAAATACTGCATTTTAAGGATATTGTAGAAAATAGTTTGGACAATTTATCAAAGCTTTCTATTGATACTCAAAGCACAAGAGCCGGAGACAGCATCATAGTTCCAAAAACTTTTAATGTTTTATTATCTAAATATTTTAAGAATTTAAGCGTAAAAAACTTAAATATCAATAAAGGTATTTTTCTATTTTCAAAATCAGATAGCCTTAATAATGAAAAAATTAACACTAGAGGAAGACTGTCTTTAAAATTAGACAATTTGAATTATAACTATTTTGCCGATAGTTTAAATTACGGAAAAGTTACAAGCAGAAACCTAAATATTCATATTACTGATTTTTACAGGCATTTAATTCAACAACCCTACCTAATCAAAGCCAAAAATATTGAATTTTCGCAAAAAGACAGTCTTTTTAGTGCTGAAATTGTACGTTGGTTTCCCGATAAACACTCAGCTGATAGCCTCTTTGGAAAAAATATTATCACCGCTTACAGTCCTGAAATTTCATTTAGTGGAATTGATTTAAACAAGTTTTCAAATACAAATATTCTTAACTTAGGACTTTTACGTATTAAAGACCCTTCAATTTCAGTTATAAAGAATAAAGACTACCGTAAAAAAACACAAATTGTCAACTCTAAAAATAATACTTTTGCTTTGGAAAAAATTATTACCGACAGTATCATTATTTCAGGTGGTTCTTTTGGTGTTTTAATTAATAAAAATAAGATTGAAGAAAAATTATTAAATACTGATTTTAATATAAATTTTTCTAAAGTTCAAATAGATACTTCCTTTTTAAAAGAACCCCGTAAGCAATTAAAAAATGTTGCAGCAATTATACATCTAAAAAACTTCAAATACCAAAGCCCTGATAAAAAGTTGAATTTCGATTTCAATCATTTCTATCTTAATTCTGCAAAAAAGATTGTTTTGTTTGATAATCTGTTGTATTACACGAATAAAACTAATAACAAGGAAAATTTATTTGAATCTGTTTTTGTTCCTGCCATGCAAATGAAAAATTTTTCTTATGGTGATTTACTTTTAAATCAATTAGTTGCCGATAGTTTACAAATTATTGAACCCTATTTTGTATTAATCAATAAAGAAAAAAAGAAAAAAATTAATCCTTTTGAAATAAACCTGTATGAAAAAACAAAGAAAGTTTTTAAAAAAATCGATTTAAGTTATATTGATATTATAAATGCAGCACTCAAAATAAAAAACAAAGGCAATATCAGTAAGCCGATTACAAATTATGCAAATATTTACGGTTCAATCAGTAACTTGTTCATTGATTCATTACACACCAACGATAAAAATAAATTTTTCAATACTTCGGATATCTCGTTTTTAATGAAAAATTATTCTACAACAATAAACAAAGGATTTTATCAAGTGGATATTGGCGAAATGGGCTTCTCAACAGGGCAACAAAAAATATTTGCAAAAGCAGTGGTGATGAATCCGGTATCCTCGCGTGAGGAATTAGCCAAAAAAGCAAAAACCGAAGTAAAACTATTGTATATTGACGCACCGGAAATCAACATAAATAAGCCTGATTTTAAATCGTTTATAACCGACAAAAAGATAATAGCACAAAGTATTGATTTTATTGATTTAAAACTTCATTCATATAAAAACAAACACTTCCCTTTAGATTCAAGCATTAAATCAGCCTTACCATTTGAAGATTTAAAACAAATGAAAACCTATATTAAAATTGATACGTTAAATGTCCGGGATTTTTATGTTGGAATAGAACTTCTTGGTGAAAACTCTACCCATAGCAGCTATTTAGACATCACCGATATCAACGGAAGCATTACCAATATTACCAATGATAAAAATTTAATAGATAGTGGTTTAGTCTCAAAAATGATTGCACATGGTAAGTTTATGGACGAAGGCATCTTAACCGCTTCATTTCGTTTTCCGTTAAACTCAGAAACTGGTGAATATTATTACGGAGGAAAACTTACACGTATGAAAATGGAACTGTTTAACCCGCTGTTAGAAAATTTGTATTTTGTTTCTATTCGCGATGGTGTAATTGACAGTTTAAAATTTAATATAAGCGCAAATGATGATTATGCCGTAGGAAATATGAAATTTGTATATCATAATTTAAAATTTGACATTCATAATAAGAAAAAAACAGACTCATTAATTGTCAATAAACGCGGATTTGTATCAATGCTGGCAAACTCCATTGTTAAAAACGATAACCCAAAACATAAAAAAGGCAGAATAAAACCGGCTAGAATATATTACGAACGGGATATTTACCGTTCTGTTTTTCATTATTGGGCAATTACTGCACTAAGCGGCATAAAAACAACCATGGGATTTAAATCAAAAGAGCTCAAAGAACGCTTAAAATGGGAAAAAATTTATGAAAGGAACAAACGGGTTTTTGCAAAAAAAGAAAAGAAAATCAGCAGAAAAGAAAAACGTAAAAACCGTAAAGAAATAAACAAAGACCTTAAAGCCGATTTAAGACGCGAAGAAAAAGAAAAAAAGAAACAAAAAGATTGATAACTGGAACTTATCGTTTAACTTTTTTAATCCGCAAAATTCATCACTTTATTACTTTTTTTTAAAACCTAAATTTGGGGAAGTTTGAAATTATCTTTATTCATCTTCTGCGCTTCAAAACCCTTGAAATACTAAGGTTTTCCTGCGGGTTCAGAAAACTTGCATCGAAACAAAGCTAATTCCATGAATTTTTGCGGTTAATTCTTGTACAAACCGACTGTTGTGATTTTTCATAAATTTTTATTTCCATTTTCATCAGGAATGCTACCTTTGTACTTAATTATGCAATTATTAAAAATAGATTATGCAAGAATACACCGTAGTTGGAATTATGTCGGGAACTTCCTTAGACGGGCTCGACATTGCACTTTGTCATTTTAAAGTAAATAATGATGATTGGAACTTTAAAATATTGAAAGCCAAAACTTATGATTATGATGAAGCGTGGAAAAATCGCCTGTTAAATGCCGATAAACTAAACGGTTTTGAATTAATAAAATTACATAAAGAATTTGGCAAATTTATAGGAAACAGTGTAAACCGCTTTTTAACCGGCGTGATTCAACGAACCGATTTAATTGGCTCGCACGGGCACACGGTATTTCATCTTCCTGAACAGCAAATTAATTTCCAGTTAGGCGATGGTGCCATGATTGCTGCAACTACAGGAATTAATACCGTTTCTGATTTTCGCACCCTTGATATAGCCCTGAACGGACAAGGTGCACCATTGGTTCCCATAGGTGATTATTTTTTATTTAATAAATACGATTTTTGTATTAATCTTGGCGGTTTTGCAAACATCTCTTTTATTGATGAAAACAATAAACAAATTGCTTATGATATTTGCCCTACGAACATTGTCCTTAACGAATTGGCGCAAACCAAAGGCTTAGAGTATGACAAAAACGGCGAATTAGGAAAAAAAGGCAAGATTAATAAAGATTTATTATATGAGTTGAATAATTTAAATTTCTTTAAACAAAACCCGCCAAAATCACTCGGTAAAGAGTGGATCGATGATACAGTAAAACCTTTGCTTGACAAATACAAAATTCCGCTTGAAGACAAAATGCGTACATTTTATGAGCATGCATCAGAGCAAATAGCCAATAGTATTAACAACAATATTAAATACCGGCAAGATGATAAAAAAAGCTCAGTTTTATTTACCGGAGGCGGTACACACAACGAGTTTTTAATGGAATTAATCAAAAATAAAAGTAAAGCATCGGTAATTATTCCTGCAAAAGAGATTATTGATTATAAAGAGGCTTTAATTTTTGCTTTTCTCGCGGTTTTACGATTAAGAAGACAAATAAACTGTTTATCTTCGGTTACCGGCTCAAAAGCAGATAATAGCGGAGGCACTGTACATAGAGTTCGGTAAATTAATTACTAAACTTCAAATCGTCCATTAGGACATTTGAACGTTTAGAAACAATATTCACTAATTAAACAATCAACAAATTATCCGGTAAAATTAGTATATTTGTTTTTTAAATTTTATAGATAAACAATGAGTGCAGGCATACTTAGTCATAGCAGAATGGATGAAATTGTCATCAATATTGACCCTGATGATTTTGCCAAAGAATTTTTCAAAAAAGTAGATACCCGCCTGCAAGAATCTTATGTATTCAAGCGCAATATTTATGATAAGCGAATTGATTTTAAAGGAAGCGTATTTCGTTGGGCATGGAACAGTTGGAACTTATTTAATACCATTACCGAAGGTGAAATAGAATTTGAAACACAAGGCGAACACACTTTCATCAACCACAAAATATATTTTACCGAAATTTTTACCATTGCCTTTATATTTACAATTATTCCACTATCTATTGATGTTGGTGCAGGCTGGCGTATATTTGTGTTATTGCTTATTTGGCTGTCTTATCTTGCCGCTTATCTAATTTCGGTATATCGTTTTAATAGTTTTATTGCAGAAATGCTTATTGAGACCAATAAAGATGCCCGCTATGAATTTGAAGATGATAAATTTGAAGAAGACGAATTTGGAAAAGAATTTGGTTTAGGCTAAAAAAAATAAGGGAATTGAATAATTCAAAACCCTTAACTTGATGGACTTGCTTTATCGGGATTATTATTTATGCTGAGATAGCAAATTTTTCGTTAAATTTATTTACTTTTCGCTCTTTTATCAACCATTTTTCAGCTTCTCCGTGACTTTTAAAGTTTTTCATTTCCACTTTTTTCAACTCGGAATTATAAAGCAATTGATCAAAAAGCACTTTCGTAATTTTGTCATTACTCTTAATATAAGCAAATTTTTCAATTCCGGCACTTAACATTACCGCATGTATATTGTGATAAAACAAATATTCCTCACCCCAAATACGCGAATAAACCATATCCTCAAAATTGCTGAATACATATTTAGGTCGATATTTTTTCATTGCTTCTGCAATCAACATAAAGCGGCGTGCAATATTCTCATTTAATAAACGAGCACTAGCTTTTCTCCATTCAATAGTCATTTCTAAATGTTTTTTATCGTATTGAACGGTCAAATATTCATCAATATATACCAGCATTTTCATAATCCTTATTTTTAATTTGTAAAAAGTGTTTTCAAGAGCACCTGTTTTTTTAGATGCGTTTACTAATAGTACACTCTTAAACGAGTTTTCCCTACCTGAAAATGTATAAATTTTTATTTCTTTGCTAAAAGTAGCTGATTTAATGATGAAAAGACAGTTTTTTATGATGAATAAAATTGATTATTTTGAAAAATTTATTGTGTGATTTAAGCGTTTAATTTCTTCTCAAATAAACCCTCTTTATTTTCTTTAAACCCAATTTTTTTTAGATATTTTTGATGGGCTTTACTTGGAGCATCGGCAATTACCTTTTTAATACCTTTTTCTAAAAAATAAGTACGTAAACGATGATATATAAATTTTCCGTTTTTAAAATCACGATATTCAGGAATTACATAATCCAGACCAACTTTTAGCGTATCATCACCTTCTTTATGCGCTAAAAAAATACCCGCGACTGCCATATTACGTAATACAAAAAAACTCAAAGTATTCATTTCGGGTTTGTATGAAAAACCCGGGAAAAATTTATGTATCTCTGTTTTATGAAATTCTAAAAATTTAAGTAAATAGCGATTATCTTCACGCACTTCAAGTGTATCAAAAAGCTCTTTTTTTGCATAAATGCGCCACAGGTAATATATATCAACCGAAACAATAAAGCCATTGAGCACACCCACTGGAATGGCACCAATCAAAAAACCGTAAATTGAAAAAGTTAAAGCACCTGCCAAATTCACCCAACGGAACTTTACAATTGAATTTAAAGTCATTGAAAAAGCAATAATTATCGAGGCTACATAGCCCATTATTTGAAGTATATCCATAATCGTAATTTTTAAAACTAAATTAAGCGGCAAAGGTAAAAAAACATAAAGAATATTTTGCACCTGAAAATAAATCCGTAAATTTAGATTAAATTAACACCCCAAAATCATGAAAAAAATACAATTATTAATGTTTATCATTCTATTGATGATGGTACAATGTTCCGGACAAAATCATAAATCGCTTACAGAAAAAGCTGAAAACGGCGATGCCGAAGCTCAATTCAAATTAGCAAACATGTATTCGCAAGGCGATAGCGTAGCTAAAGACAAAGAAAAAGCAATATACTGGATGCAGAAAAGTGCCGAAAACAATTATCCCGAAGCGCAATTTGATATCGGACTGGCTTATTACGATGGAGTTGGTGTTGAAAAAGACCAACCAAAAGCCTTAGAATGGTTTAAAAAAAGTGCAGAAAACGGTTTTGCACAGGCACAATATAATCTTGGTGTAATGTATCAAAAAGGCTATGTACTTGATGTGGATTATAAAAAAGCCGCACAGTGGTATCAAAAAGCTGCAGAACAAGGACATATAAATGCACAGTATAATTTGGCTTTATTATATTACTATGGAACCGGCGTAGAAAAAAACCTCGAACAATCAAAAAAATGGTTTCAAAAAGCAGCCGACCAAGGAAGCATTGATGCAAAGCAAAATATTGAAATTATTAATAAAGAAGAAAAAAGCCGCAGCCCCGAAAAAATTGAAAATTTTAAAAAGACCAAACAAAAAGCTGAAAATGGCGATGCCGAAGCACAATATCAATTAGGGATAATGTATGCTCAAGGCGAGGGAACAAACAAAAATCCGGAACAAGCATTAATTTGGATAGAAAAAAGTGCAGCGCAAAATAATCCTAAAGCACAATATTTTATCGGAATAATGTATTATACCGGAAATGGAAAAGATGTAAATAAACAAAAAGCAGCAAACTGGTTTGAAAAAAGTGCCAAACAAGGAAATCCTGATGCACAATTTCAGTTAGCCATAATGAATTACTCAGGAGACGGAATAGAAAAAAATCAAAAAAAAGCTTTTGAATGGTTTAAAAAAAGCGCTACACAAGGAAATACTGATGCACAATATAATATCGGCTGGATGTACTACAAAGGCGAAGGAGTAAAACAAGACAAACATCAGGCAGCTATTTGGGTAAAAAAAGCTATGGACAAGGGCAATACCAAAGCAAAATCGGTTTGGCAACAATTTGAGCTAAGTAAATATTTATAAAATCAACTCAGTTTAAGCATTGTTCCACCTAAATTGAGCGATTATGTACAAAAAGAAGTGCCAAGATATTGAGAATAAAAAGTTTAGAAAAAAAGTAAGAATACCTTTAGGTATTTGAGCCTTTTTTTGTAAATCTTTTTAACTCAATAGATTGGTGCTTATTGAAGTAGATAATCGCTCAATTTAGGTTCCATTCAAATCGTATGCTGTACTATTTTACTCAATTGCAGCAATACCAATCATTTAACATTTTTTAACACAATAAGTGGTGAAAATCAGCGTTTTTGAAGCAACCGGATTGCCTGGTTTCGCATCCTGATAATGAGTAATTTTTTAGGCTGTATTAACAGAATGATGTTTTAATCTGAAAATGTAACATATGCTTATTTCATCCGTACCCGATATTCTTACCAGGATGTTCCCTTCGCTCGTTTGGAAAGTGAATGAAACACAAAAAGTTATTTACCTTACTTTTGACGATGGTCCTATACCGGAAACTACCGAATGGATTTTAAATACTTTAAAACAATTTAATGCCAAAGCAACTTTTTTTTGTGTAGGCGAAAATGTTCAAAAACACCCCGAATTGTTTGATAAAATATTAGATGACGGACATTTGGTCGGTAATCATACTTATAATCATTTAAACGGTTGGAATACCAATGTAGATGAATACATCGAGAATGTGGAAAAAGCAGCAAAGCTTATCAAATCCAATCTTTTTCGTCCACCACGTGGTATGATACGTATTGAGCAAGCAAAAAAGATATTGGAAAAATATCATATTGTAATGTGGAATGTGCTCAGTGTTGATTATGATAAAGATGTTAGTCCACAACAATGTTTAAAAAATGTAAGTTCAAATGCAAAAAAAGGTTCTATAATAGTATTTCACGACTCAATTAAAGCACGCAAAAATATGATGTATGCATTACCTAAAACGTTGGAATACTATGCCGAAAAAGGCTACCGCTTTGCCACATTAAATTTTGCCAATATCAAAGAAAGTCAACCAAGTAAAGTAGAGCTTGCTCTTGCCTATGCTTTTTCTCGATAAAAAAGCAGAAAATAAATTTTTCATAAAAAAAGACCAATTGATTTTTATACTTGTTAAAGATAATTGATTATATTTGTAGTAAGTTAAATCTTAAAATTAAACAATTATGGAAAATGGAACAGGTAAAATAATTGCCGCCTTTTTGGCAGGTGCAGCAGCAGGTGCAAGTTTAGGTTTATTATTAGCACCGGATAAAGGTGAAGAAACCCGTCAAAAATTAAAAGAAACTTTTGACGAACTT
>JALSLF010000257.1 GCA_026988445.1 Bacteroidales bacterium | reverse complement strand
AGTGTTCTGATTTGATTTTTTAATTTACCACCTGGAGCTGTCAAATAGTCAATGGCATATAATTTATTTAGCAATTTAAGGCGAATGTTAAACCGTTCATTTAGATTTTTATACTCTAAATTTATGTTCAGAATATCTTCAAATAAATTTTTTAAATAATTTAATCGGAGATTAAGTTTTTTTCCGGCTATTTGGTGTATGTGGTTTATATTTACCGGTTTCAGGTTTTTAAATTCATTTATCAATAAGTCATCGTATTTATCTGAATAAATAGACATCTCAAGCAAAGCACTGTATAAACTTTCAGGATTTGTATCTGCAGTAATACCGTAAAATTTTAAACTGTAAATATTGTTTTTAATGGCAAATTTGCAATACCTCAAAAAGTAGTTTTCTTGCAATAATTTGTTCATTACCGGAATTTCCGGCTCTGTAAACCAGACTATTTCTGCTTCGGCATATATATCTTGTTCATTAATAAAACCTCTGATAATTTTTGAACCTTGAATAAGACTAAATTCAATTTTCGATTTATCTTTATTAAAAGCAAGATTTTCAGTGTCTGTATTTTTCAGATAAAGGAAAAAATATTCAAAAGCATCTAAAAAAAAATGTTTTTTGTAGCTATGTATTGATTTTTCAAAATAAATACATTGTTCATTGCTTTTTTCCAGTCCTGCGTATTGCCCGAAAAACACATTTTGTTGTTCAGAAAGCTCTTGTTTGGCTTTGTTTTTAGATGAAAAAATTTTTAAAAAACTCATTTTAATAAAAAAATACGAATTATTCGGGATTGAAAATACAATTAATTATTTTTGCAAAATACTAAAAAAAATGTGGCTTTATTAAAAAAAAGCCTTTATTTTGCAATGAACCTAAAAACATTGAACAAATAAGGCATTAAGTAGAACAAAAAAGAGTATTTTGGAAACATTTCCGGTTTTAGCAGACATCAATATCATTACTTACATTTCATTTCAGGGCTTTGAATGGACAAATTTGGCAGGTTTAGGTATAATTGTACTTTTACTTGTAAGCTCTGCTCTTGTTTCCGGTTCCGAAGTTGCTTTTTTTTCGCTGTCGCCTGCCGATATCGATGAGTTAGAATCGGAAAATACAACAAGCAGCGTTCAGACAATTGAATTGCTGAAAAATCCGGAACATCTTTTGGCGACTATTCTTATTTCAAACAACTTTGTAAATGTTGCCATTGTTATTATTTCTACATGGCTTACTGATAATATGCTCAATTTTAACGAAGCCCCTTCTTGGTTTTCTTTTCTTTTTAAAATTGTGTTGGTAACCTTTTTATTGTTGCTTTTCGGTGAAATTATACCAAAGGTATATGCTGCTAAATATGCCCGAAGCTTTGCCCTTTTAATGTCGCGCCCCATGTCGGTTTTAAGTAAAATTTTCAAACCATTAAGTTTTTCTCTGGTAAAATCCACTTCGGTGGTTAATAGGCGTTTACAGAAACGCAAGCCGGAAATTTCAATGGATGATTTGTCGAATGCTATTGATTTAGCCGAAAGTGAAATTAAAGAAAACAAAAAAATATTAGAAGGTATTGTAAGTTATGGGAATACCGATGCCAGCGAGATTATGAAACCGCGTGTAGATGTAGTAGCTTTTGATATTACCACACCATTTGATGTTTTATTGGAGAAAATTAAAGAGCACAACTATTCTCGTATTCCTATTTATGCCGAAACTTTTGATAATATAAAAGGAATTTTGTACATAAAAGATTTACTGCCCCATTACCACAAAAAGAATTTTCATTGGCAATCATTATTACGCCCGCCCTATTTTGTGCCCGAATCAAAAAAAATAAATGATTTGTTGCAAGATTTTCAGTCGAAAAAAAATCACATGGCTATTGTAATTGATGAATATGGAGGAACCAGTGGGATTGTTACATTAGAAGATATTTTGGAAGAAATTGTGGGTGAGATATCCGATGAATTTGATGAACCTGATTTATATTATAAAAAAATTGATAATTACAATTATGTTTTTGAAGGGAAAACTTTATTGAATGATTTTTTTAAGATTTTAAATTTAGATGATGATATTTTTGATGATGTGAAAGGCGATGCGGATACTCTTGCCGGTTTGGTGCTTGAATTGGTTGGCGAAATTCCGCAAGCAGGGGGTACAGTGCAGTATAAAAACTTTGTTTTTAAAGTAATTTCTTCGGATATGCGCCGGATAAAGCAAATTAAAGTAACGTATCGGGAGGTACCCGAATTGGAACAAGAGGACTAATATTTATTTTCTTTATAATTAGAAACCGGATGAAAAAAAGCAGATATATACCCTTACTAATACTGATTTTGACTATTTTGCTTGTGCGATGCTCTGAAAATTATACACCAAAGCCGCGCGGATATTTTAGAGTTAGTTTTCCTGAGAAAAAATACCAAAAGTTTGAAAGTAATGCACCCTATTCTTTTGATATTCCCGTATATTCAAAAATGCTGCCGGATACTATT
>JALSLF010000256.1 GCA_026988445.1 Bacteroidales bacterium | reverse complement strand
ATAATGATATTTTATGAGAAAAATTAATTATACTCAATAAGTAAACTGCTATGAAGTATATATGTATAAAACTGTTTTTATTTAAAATACAATATTGATACCAAAATTAAAGAGAAACTAAATTGAACGATTATGGTTGGAAAGTATTACAATACTATGCTACTAAAACATAGGAGATTTTCAAAAATTTTGAGCATGTCTCATTTATATGTAAGAAATATAGAAAATTCTTTGCGTGCGAATGATTAGTGATTTACAGAATTATATGCTTAATTTAGACAGATACAACACTCTTATTCCCTAAATTGAGTTGATCAAATTTAGGTATTAATCAATTTCTAAATTGCAGAGCAGAAATTAAACCAAAAATTACAAATAGCTGTGGTATTAATACTATTGAAAAATGAAGTGAGATTTTAAAGATAGGGTCTTAAAAGAAGTTAAATGGTACTGTACAACTTATAATGCATAAAAAACTTGCTAAAGATTTACACTTTAGCAAGCTAGTTTTATGCAGAATACAATACCTATTGAAAATAAGTATCATATAGTGGTAAATGATTTTTTAATTCGTCATAGCCTTGTTTACACTTTTCAAGGTCTGATGAACCTAGTGCATTCATCATATCTTTTACCGGAATTAAAAAGTAATGTAGTTGATTATGAGCTTCTCCGGTCATTGTACATTCTTTAAAAATCATATCAAACTCTTCAGTCAAACGTGCACTTAACTCATTATAAGCTTCAACATTATCTGTATCAGTAAAAGAATCCAGTAATTTACGCATATTATTCACCCTAACAGTCATTTCAACCTGAGTAGCCCAAGGTTTTCCATTATTCAAAACTAACTTTTGGGGTTCAGGATTATGTTCATCATTTTTCACACTTTGAGCAGCTTCTGTATGTTCATGGTTATCTCCAGAAGAACAAGGTGTACATGAATAAGTAAAAAGGAAAATCATAAGAATAAAACCACTAATTAAAACATTTTTCATAATCATTTTTTTAAAAAATAAATAAAATACATCTGTTAAACTATATAATTGAAAATAAGTAAATTTTTAAATATTGATGCCGTCAAAATACAAAAATTTTAATAAAAAAAAAATGAATTATTTAAAGTTAAAATAAGCCATTATCAACTTTAACAAACATAAATTCATTGATTTAAAAAGATTTACAAGAAAATAATACTAATACAGGAAGGTATTTTTATTTTTTTCTCTAAACTTATTACTCTCAATATATTGGTACTTGTTGAAGTAAATAATCGCTCAATTTAGCTTAAAATCAATAATAATTCTAAACGGTATAAACAGTTCGCAATGAATACTTTAAAATAGATTAGTTACGCAAAAAAATGCTCAGGAAGAGTAGATAGTTTATGGTCAGCACATTTTTTAACATACTCAGTACAGCAACATATTAAAAAACTTTATAAAAATTTCATCATAAAATTTAAGCTTTGAAATTATTTATGAACAGAAACTTTTTTACGTTCATCAATAATTTGTCGAATTCGTTTAAGGGTAGAACTACGTTTTTCGGTACCTAAGAGATAGCCCCAAGGTCTTAATTTATCCACATTGTCGCAAATAATTTTAATTACAGCCAAAATAGGTACAATAACAATCATACCGGGAATTTGCCAAATATTGGCGGCTACAATAATGCCAATTATGGTAATTAAAGGGTTTAAGGCTACATTTCCTCCAACGATAATAGGAGTCAGAATATTATGGTCGATAAAAACAATAATCCCAAAATAGATAAGCAAGGCAATGATAACATAAGGATTACCCTGTGTTACACCCGCAAAAAACAAAGGAATAACAGCACTTGCTAAAGTACCAAAATAAGGAATAATAGAAACAGAAGCGGTTATTACAGCAATAACCACGGCATACTTTAAACCTATGATACTAAAAGCTATGGCATGCGAAAAAGCTAAAATACCCATGACCATAGCTACACCACTCACATATTTTATGGTAACTTTTGAAATTTGTTGTAATAAAGTTTCAGTGAGTTCACCATGTCTGATTTTTACCAACATCAAAATAAAATTTTTACCGCGTTCGCGATAGCTAAGCATAAAAAAGCTAAAAATTGGTATAAAAATTAAAGCTTCGATAGTTCCGGTAGCACTTAAAACAATTTTTGATAAGTTAATATTACTACTTTCTAAAATGCCGATTACCTTTTCACGTAACCACGAGTTTTGATCCTCAGGGCTAATAATATATTTACTATTTATAAAAGACTGTAAATGAGCAATATTTAATTTAACTTGCTCTTTTAAATGAGGTAAATCACCACTAAAGTGTTTAATTTGTGTAATAAAAAGATGTCCCACACCGTAAAGAACAAATCCAAATAATACAAAAGAAGTTAATATGGCCAAAACTCGTGGAAAACGAGCCCGGGTCTCTAAAAAATGAACCAACGGAAAAATGAAGTAGGAAAAAAGTAAAGCCAAAACAATCGGGTAAAGG
>JALSLF010000255.1 GCA_026988445.1 Bacteroidales bacterium | reverse complement strand
TTACTCCTTGCCCATCGCTTACAAAATCAAGAGCCAGCCATGTAGTCATTAAACCGCCGCCAACAAGGAAAATTACTTGAATTACATCAGTCCAAGCTACTGCTGATAATCCGCCGTAAAGCGAATAAACGGCTGCAAAAAGTGCTAATCCTATAATTCCGTACATCATAGGAATGCCCATAATGGTTTCCATTGCTAAGGCACCAAGGTATAGTACCGATGTGAGATTTACAAATACAAAAACCAAAAGCCAGAAAACAGCTAAAATTGTACGTACACGATTGTCGTAGCGTTTTTCAAGAAACTGCGGCATGGTGTATATTTCTTTGTTGATAAATGCCGGCAAAAAGAATTTTCCTACCAAAATCAAAGTAATGGCTGCCATCCACTCATAAGAAGCTATTCCCAAACCTATTGCAAATCCGGAACCGGACATTCCGATAAACTGTTCTGCCGATATATTTGCTGCAATCAACGAAGCTCCTACTGCCCACCAAGTAAGCGATTTACTCGCTAAAAAGTAATCTTCTGAGTTTTTGGTGTGTCCTTTTTTATTTCTTGATACCCAGAGACCTACAAAAATAATTAATGATGCATAAGCAATAAATATTGCATAGTCTAAAACAGAAAAATAATGTTCCATGATTGTTTTAGTATTTGATTTGGAAAATGTTATCCAAATATATGAGATTTATTTTATTGTAGGGAGTAAAATATCCCATTATTTCAAGGAACGTTGAATATATCCGCTATAATCTTTTAAGCGCGGTTGATATTCTTCTTTAAAAAGTTTTGAGGTAATGATAAAATCCGCAGTAGAACGATTCATTGCAGTAGGAACATTATAAAGAACACATATTCTTAATAAGGCTTTTACATCAACATCGTGGGGTTGTGAACTCATGGGATCCCAAAAGAAAATCATTATATCAATTTTTTGATCGGCAATTAATGCTCCAAGTTGTTGGTCGCCACCCAAAGGTCCTGATTTTAGCTTTTTGATATTTAGTTCATGACTTTCCATGATTTCATTATTAATCAGGGCTTCTTCAACCAATTTACCGGTGGTTCCGGTACAAACTAATTTGTGTTTTAATAAAATTTCACGATTGTACGAAACCCACTCTACAAGGTCTGCTTTGCGATTATCATGTGCCACTAAGGCAATTCTTTTCTTTTTGGTCATAAATGTAATTTTTATTTGACAGCAAAAGTAGCCTATTTTTAATAAAAGACGAGGATATAAAGTTTAAGAAAAAGTTAAGTATCTTGAGTAAGTATTTAAATCTCCTTTTCTAAAAACTCCGTTTTTAAAATGCTGTATAAATACGAATCTTCAAACTTGTCTTCTATTAAGAAATTTTCGCGTAGTCTTCCTTCGCGCACAAATTTTAATCGTTCCAAAACTTTAATGCCTCTTTCATTTTCAACAAAAGTTTGTGCTTCAATACGGTGCATGTCTAATTCATTAAATGCAAATTTTAAAAAAGCCTGTAAGCTTTCATGCATTTGTCCTCTTCCCCAGTAATCCTTTGCCAATTGAAAGCCTATTGTTGCAAAACGATGTTTGTAGTCGATATGATATAATCGAATTGTTCCGAGAAAATCTTTTGTTGCACGAGAAAAAATACCAAGAAACAAAAACTCTGCTTTTTCAGCTGTTTTGCTGTATTCTGCAATAAATTTTTGTGCTTCGCCAAGATTTTTAAAAATAGCCACATCGGTAAAGCGTTGTACTTCCTCATCGCTATATAATGCAAACAAATCTGTTGCATTTTCTTTTGATAAGGGTTTCAAAAACAGATTATTACTGTTTATGTTAATTTCGTTAAAATTGATTTTTGGTTTATCCATTTTTTTTAAATTCTTCTAATTCTGTTTGTAAATTCTCCCAGTTTTGCATTTCCAACTCCAATTGTTGTTTCAATTGTTCATATTCTTTGTAAAAGTTGGGATTTTCTATATTTTTGCCACTGCTCAATATTTCATCAGCTTGAGCAATTTTTTCTTCTATTATATTAATTTCTGCTTCTGTTTTTTCTATTTTATTAATAATTTTTCTTCGCTTGCGCTCAAACTCTTTTCTTTTCAGATAATCTAACTTTTGTTCAGATGTATTTTCTTGCTTTTGAGTTGCTTTTATTTGATTCTTTTTTTCAATATCTTTTAATTGTGCTAATTTTCTTTTTTTCAAAAAATCAAATATTCCACCACGATATTCTTTAATATTTTTGTTTCTGAATTCATACAATTTTTCAGTTAATCCGTCTAAAAACTCACGGTCGTGCGATACAACAATTAAAGTACCATCGTATTGCAAGAGTGCACTTTTTAATATTTCTTTTGAGCGAATGTCCAGATGATTGGTGGGTTCGTCTAATACTAATAAATTATATGGTTCGAGCAATAATTTGGCTAAAGCCAAACGTGAACGTTCTCCACCGGAAAGCACGGCTACTTTTTTATCAACAGTGTCGCCGCTAAATAAGAATGAACCCAGAATACTCCGTAAATTT
>JALSLF010000254.1 GCA_026988445.1 Bacteroidales bacterium | reverse complement strand
AGCAACCTTCAGATTATATTCTTTTGTCCTTTTCCTGCTGTAAATATCCGGATTTAAATCGTAGCGGGCAGGTGTTTTATCATTATAAGTATGCAAATAAAAAGGTATCCACGATTTTAAACGTGCTTGATGTGCCAATACTTGTTTAACCGTAATGTTTTTCTTATTGGTAGTATCTAAATCTTTTAAATAAAAAGATATTTTTTTATTTACATCAAATTTGCCTTCGTCTTTTAATTTCATCAAAACGGGCAATGTTGCCGTAACTTTTGTTAATGAAGCTATATCATATAAATCGGTATTTTTTACCCGAACTTTTTTTTTATAAGTATGATATCCGTATGATTTTTGAAAAAACACTACTCCGTTTTTTACTGCCAAAACCTGACATCCGGGCATCGCTTTTTTTTGTATTGCACCAATAATAATACTGTCGATTTTTTTTAGTTTTAACTCATCAATATTTAATTCAAGAGGAGGTGCATATTTTAATCGTATTTTTTTGTCGATTATACCCGTACGTACAGGAAATTGCTTTCCTGCAGAAACAGGGAGTAAGCCTTTTGCCGGAATCCCTCCAAAAAGTAACTGTGCCGATAAATCGCGTGTAATACGTGTATCTTGATAAGCCACCACGATGGCTTCAAAATCATCTTTCTTAAACCGACTTAAAACATAGGGGCTTGAAAACAAATTAATTACAACCTTTGTGTGTTGTGCTAAACGATGAGCAAATTGAACAGACTGCTTGCTTAAACCAAAGTTTGGCGGTCGGCGACTTGGACGGTGAAAACTTACAATAACCAAATTATATGCAGACAAGCTACTCATTAATTGATTAAATTCCTGTTCATCGGCATCTTTTCTAATCGCAAATTTATCCACTCTAACATAATCATTCAGGCGTGCTTGAAAATTGCTGTATCCGCCACTACCTATAGCCACCGATGCAATTTTAAGCGTATCCAGTCGGGTAAAGGGAACAATATCGTTTCTATTTTGTACTAAAGTTAGTGCATTTTCAATAATTTGCCGGTTTATAAGTTCTGCTTGTTTTGAGTTTAAATCTTTTATCAGATTTTTAGTATTCACAGGTGTATATTTGTCCAAACCCACCCAACGCTTTGCTTTCAGTACTTTCATACAGCGTGCATCAATTTCTGCTTCGGAAATAATACCTTTTTCCACAGCCTCTTTTATGGAATTTATACTAGCTTCAACATCACGAGGCATTAAAAGGATATCAACACCTGCAAAAAAAGCCTTCAATGCAGTTTCTCCGGGCGCATTATACGCACTAACCCCTTTCATACCCAAAGCATCGGTAAAAACCAAACCTTTGAAACCCAACTGTTGTTTTAACAAACCACTTACAATATTTCGCGAAAGGCTCGAAGCACTATGTTCGGTAGAGTCTAAAGCCGGAATATTCAAATGGGCAATCATCACGGCAGTCAAACCCTGACTGATTAAATACTTAAACGGATATAATTCAAGTGAATCTATCCTTTGGATAGAATGTTTAATTACGGGCAAAGTTTTGTGCGAATCGCTGTCGGTATCGCCATGTCCGGGAAAATGCTTTGCTGTGGCAATTATATGCTGTTCTTGCATTCCATACATATAGGCTAAACCTTTACGCGCAACATTTACACGTTCTTCGCCAAATGAACGATATCCGATTACGGGATTTTTCGGATTATTATTTATGTCAATAACCGGAGCAAAATTTATATGTACTCCCAAACGGCGGCATTGTTTGCCAATTTCAGTGCCAAAATCATAAATTAGTTTATCGTTTTGCACAGCACCCATCATCATTTGGCGCGGAAAATCAGGAACACTGTCTAAACGCATACCAACACCCCATTCAGCATCCATTGCAATTAGTAAAGGAACTTTTGAAATTGACTGATAATAGTTTGTTAAATTTGCTTGGCGTACCGGTCCACCTTGAAAAAAAATTAAACCACCGATTTTATATTTTTTGATAATATGCTCAATTGCCTTTTTGTGGGCATCATCTCTATTGGAGTATGCTGCAACCATCACCAATTGAGCTATTTTTTCATCTAAGCTTAATGATTTAAAAACTGAATCAACCCATTTATTTTTTTGATGAATAAATTCCGGTTCGGATATCTGAACATTAGGCTTATCGTTATAGGTAAAGCCGAGATTAATAAAGGCGCTTGCAAAGAATATAATTATTGTAAAAACAATAAATTTAATGGTAAAATATAAAATTTTCATCGGCAAATTAAAAAATAAATGAAATAGAGCCTGCAAATTTAATGTTTATCAGGAAAAATTATAAGTAAAAAAGGAATAGTTTTAAATTTTAATACCCAAAACTAAAATATCATCAATTTGCTTGTTGTCTTGCTGCCATTCTGTAAGCTTTGTATCAAGAATTAATTTCTGTTCGCTCATATTCTTATCAAAAATTTGGCAAAGTAGATGTCTGAAAGGTTTAATTGAAAATTTCCTACGGCTTGAACCTCCTATTTGGTCAGTATATC
>JALSLF010000253.1 GCA_026988445.1 Bacteroidales bacterium | reverse complement strand
TAATCGATATTTGATATTCAAATATTTTTCAGAATAACGAACACCGAATACCGATTAACGATTTTTGATTTTTTACTCCTCGTTTACCTTCTTAATTCATCATTCGTTAATCGATATTCGATATTTATTTTCTCTTTAAAATAACGAACACCGAACACCGATTAACGATTTTTGATTTTTTATTCCTCGCTTACCTTCTTAATTCATCATTCGTTAATCGATATTCGATATTTATATTCTCTTTAAAATAACGAACACCGAACACCTATCAACGATTTAAGATTTTACATCAAAACTATTCAACCTTAAAGCAGCCTTCTCATCCTAATTCCTTCTTTCCTAATAATAAAAAACAAAAATCCGATAAGCATAAAAACATTAATAAGCAAGTAATAATCAATAACTTGCTTAATATACACATTAATAAAATAAATAATTAATGCAACTATAAAATAAAGGGAAATATTTTTTATATCATAATTAATTTTATAATACTTACGACTAAGAAAATAAGATAAAAACATCATAACGGAATAAGATACCACAGAAGTCCATGCTGCACCATAATAACCGAAATGAGGAATTAAAAGAAAATTTAGGGAAACACTTACCAAAGCGCCGGAAAAAGCAAGATACGCACCAAATTTGGTCTTATTGGTAAGTTTATACCAAATGGATAAATTAAAAACAATGCCAAATAATAATTTAGAAATTAATAAAATAGGTACTACCACTAAACCCTCACGATAAGATGTTCCGATAAAATATTTCACAATATCAATGAACAAAGTAATGCCAACGAAAACAAGCAAACCAAAAATGACAAAATACTTCATAACTCGCGCATAAAGCTCTTTTGCATCCGCTTTATCCGAATAATTAAAAAAGAAAGGTTCAGCTGCATATCTAAAAGCCTGAATAAATAAAACCATTAAAATGGCAATTTTCGCATTAGCTCCATAAACCCCAATTTGTCCCATAATGTATTGATGCGCGTCAGGAATACCTTCGGGTACAACGATTAAATATTTTAAAAGAATACGGTCTAAAGTATCGGTAGTCATACCGGCAAGTCCGGCAAGCATAAGCGGCAAAGAATATTTTAAAATTTGTTTAAGTAAACTAGCCGAAAATTGATAATTGCTAAAAGCTTTACGAATTTCAGGTAAAAGCAAAATTAAAGTAATAAGCGATGCCAATAAATAAGAAATAAATATATAACCAACATCTAACTTATTGTAAAACAAAGAATAAATAAAATTATCAGGGGCACAAAACTTTGGACAGAAAACAATAAAAAATAAATTAAAGCCTACATTTAATCCGATATTAGTTAATTTAATAATTGCAAATCGTTTGGCTTTATTTTGGATACGCAATTCAGCAAAAGGTATAGCAGAAAAAGCATCAATACCCACAGTAAAACCAAGCATTAAAATATACTCAGGGTGATTTCCATAATCAAGTAGAAGGGCAATATGATTATAAAATAAAAAAACAAGTAGTATAAAAATAAAACTTGTCGTTAAAATGCTGGTAGTTACAGTTGAATAAACTTGCTGCTTAGTAAAATCTTTCTGCTGACTAAATCGAAACAAGCCGGTTTCCATTCCATAAGTAAGAACAATTAACAAAAACCCAAGGTAAGCAGTTAATTCGGTAACTACTCCATATTCATGTTTAAGAAAAACATAGGTGTAAAGCGGAACCAACAAATAATTAATAAACCGCCCTAAGATACTACTAATACCATAAACGGCAGTTTGACCAATAAGGCTCTTAATCGGGTTAGCCATAAGTTTCTTTGTAGTTGTATTTAAGTTTAATAAAATTAACTCCACCTTGTTCCATTTCTTCAACTATTTCAGTAAAGCCCACAAAATCATGAAACTTTTGATTAGTAGGAAAACCCAGAAAATAAATAGGTAATTTGGAAGGAATAAGTTCTGAAACTATGTATTTTAAAAATAAAAATGCAAAGCCTTTGCTTCTATATTGTTTTTGAATACCAAAACGATCTATAAATAATTCCTGTTGCACCTTGCGCCAACGAGCTACCCCAACCGGTAACATATCAACAAATAGTAAATAATGCGTGGCATCTTTGTCTAAACCATCAAATTCATAGTATTTATCAATACCAAATTCTTCGGTAAATATTTCGTAACGCAAATTAAGTGCTGTACGCATATAATTTGAGTTTGATTCAACAAAACCTTCTAATTTAATATCCATAGCAAAAAATTTATGGCAATTTAATAGAATTTTTATAATTCTTATACTCATTTCCGTAAATAAGCAGGCAATCTTTTTCCTCTTGTTTGGCAATAAGAAAAGATAAAATTGCAATCAGAACAGAGAAAGTAAACAACAAAAAAGACTCCGCAGCAACAGAAATCCCAACAACAATAAGTACAAAAGCCAAATATACCGGATGCCGAAACAATCGATACACTCCCCCGGTTACAACTTTATCCGGTTCATTTATCGCAAAATAATAAATACCGGATATATAAAGAATTAATC
>JALSLF010000252.1 GCA_026988445.1 Bacteroidales bacterium | reverse complement strand
TGGACATAAATTTGGACCGGAAAGCGAACAAACCATAAAAACAGTAGAATACTTGGATAGTCTTATCGGTGTTTTTTTAACAAAGTTAAAAGATACGGATGTTTCTGCAAAAGTTAATCTTGTATTTACATCCGACCATGGTATGTGTCCGATTTCTACGAATAGAATTGTTTATTTGGAAGATATTTTAGATACGGCAGATATTGAACTAATTACCGGTGCAAACCCTGTTTATAACATTAAAGTAAAAAAAGGAAAACTTGAAAAAGTATATCGCTCGTTGCAAAATAAACATATAAAATGTTGGAAAAGCGGTGAGCTGCCGGAAAGACTACATTACGGAAATAACCCTCGCGATTTGGATTTAGTACTTGTAGCCGATTCGTCATGGTCTATTGAAAGAAAGCATAAGAAACTTATTCACTATAACGGAACACATGGCTATGATAATGCAAACAGCAATATGTTTGCAATTTTTTATGCAATTGGACCGGCATTTAAAAAGGGATATAAACAAAAACTTTTCAGTAATACCGATTTATACATCTTATTTGCAAAAATTTTAGAACTAAAACCTGCAAAAACAGATGGAAATTTCAAAGATGTAGAAGGAATGCTGAAAGATTAAATAATGCATATTTAGCTATCAAATTATGTTATACAAACATAGCTCTATGTTAATAATTTAGAAATAATTCGCAAAATTCATGAAAACTATTACATTTGCATATTATTTATCTTTCTAAATACCATAAAAGTACACTATTCTGGTAAAATACTTAATTACAACATATTACAACTAGCATAAAAGATTATATTTATGAAGCACAAAGACGTTTTTGATAAAATGGATGTGTCTAATTCTGATTTAGGAAAATATCAGGCAGTTGGACACGGTTATTATTTATTCCCAAAATTAGAAGGTGAAATTAACCCGATTATGAAATTCCGTGGCAGAGATGTTTTAACATGGAGTTTAAACAACTACATTGGCTTGGCAAATCATCCCGAAGTAAGAAAAGCAGATGCCGAAGCTGCAAAAGAATGGGGGCTTGCCTACCCTATGGGTGCCCGAATGATGAGTGGACAAACCAAATATCATGAAGAATTAGAGCAAAAACTTGCTGATTTTGTTGGTAAAGAACGTGGTTACTTATTAAACTACGGCTATCAGGGTATTGTTTCAATTATTGATGCTACCCTTGGAAGAAACGACATTGCTGTTTATGACTCGGACTCACACGCATCAATATTGGACGGATTACGTTTACACATGGGAAAACGTTTTGTGTATAAGCATAACGACATGGACAGCCTTGAAAAAATGTTAAAGAAAGCAGAACGTCAGGCTGCAATCAGAGGAGGAGGAGTTTTAGTAATTACCGAAGGAGTTTTCGGAATGGAAGGTGATTTAGGAAACTTAAAAGCAATCACTGATTTAAAAGAAAAATATGATTTTCGTTTATTAGTTGATGATGCTCATGGCTTTGGTACTATGGGTGCAACAGGTGCGGGAACCGGCGAACATTTCGGAGTTCAGGATAAAGTTGATTTGTATTTTGCAACATTTGCAAAAGCAATGGCAGGTATTGGCGCTTTTATTGCAGGCGATACCCAAATCATTAACTATCTTCAATACAATATGCGTTCGCAAATCTTTGCAAAATCGTTACCAATGCCTATGGTTATTGGATCTTTGAAGCGATTGGAATTGCTTCAAAATCATCCGGAATACCGCGAACAATTATGGACTATTGTTCGTGCTTTGCAAAGCGGATTGAAAGAAGCAGGTTTTAATATAGGTAAAACAGAATCGCCTGTTACACCCGTATTTTTTGAAGGAAGTATTGCACAAGGAACCAACGTATTGAAAGCATTGCGCGAAGAATATGATATTTTCACTTCTATTGTTGTATATCCGGTTGTTCC
>JALSLF010000251.1 GCA_026988445.1 Bacteroidales bacterium | reverse complement strand
GTAAAACAGAATCGCCTGTTACACCCGTATTTTTTGAAGGAAGTATTGCACAAGGAACCAACGTATTGAAAGCATTGCGCGAAGAATATGATATTTTCACTTCTATTGTTGTATATCCGGTTGTTCCGAGAGGTACTATAATGCTACGCATTATCCCTACCGCATCGCATACATTAGAACATGTTGAACAAACAATTAAAGCATTTAAAGAAGTGGCTAAAAGATTGAAAGCCGGCGAATTTGACGGTACCGAAGTTACTTTAGAGAATGTAAGATAATTATAAAATGTCGTTTAGTTAAGAATTATTTGTAATATTCTGTATTGAAACAAATTAATGATTTATTTAGTATCATTAAGCAAAAAAATAATTTTTAAGGCTGAAAGCCTTAGTTAATATAGCCCAGGGCAACGCCTTGGGTTATGTACGAAAATAAAATTAGTATTCGCACTGTAAGTGCAATTTAATTTACCCTTTCAGGGTGCTTTTATATTGTGTTTGATTTATCCCCAAGGCGTTGCCCTTGGGTTAGTATAAATTTGGCTTTCAGCCTGTTTAGTATAAAAAAATATAAAATCATATTAATAAAACAAACATAACAGATTAATATACAGTATATTATAAATTTTATTAACTAAATAACATTGGATAATTATATATAATTTATCAATAAAAAAAGGCTGATTTAAACATCAGCCTTTTTTTATTTTTACAAATCATACGTTTTACTGTGCACCAAATTCTTTCTTTAAATTAAAATATCCGGGATATTCAATAGGTATTCCGGCAACATTAATGGTTGGTTTAATCGCTAATTTAACACGCGTCGGATAGTTTCCGGCATCTGCCAAATTAAAAGCAAAATTGAGTAAAGAATTTTTCGTTTTATCATTAAACAACTTTTTTAAATCCAACTTTATAGCAAGCGGAATGTTTGCTGTTTCACCTGGAGGAATATTAACGGGCTGATCAAGTACTCCCTGAGTTATTTCATTATCATCAATATATAAAATCCAATTCATTTTCTGCATAGCAGCAGTTGCAGGGTTAGGGTTTTTCGCTTCAATATTCAAATTAAAAGTTAAAGGTAATTCACCGCCAAGTAAGGTCTTCGTAACATTGGCTGCATCCATAAATGTTAAATCGGTAAAACTGTTTAAGTTTTGAATATTAACTCCTGCAAGTTTCGTATCGGTTAAAGAGTTCATTTTAAACTCACATTTAGTAAATGTAGCCATTTGTTGTAATACATCGCAAGATTGTAGGCTAATTATGCTTACAAAAAGCACAGCAAAAAATAATTTTGTTTTCATAGATTAAGTATTAAGATTAAAATTTGATAGAAATCAATTAACTTTCTTTGTTATTATTTTCATACGCATTTACAATATGTTTCACCAATTTATGCCTGATAATATCCGAAGCATCAAAATTTATAAAGGAAATTCCTTCAATATTTTTTAATATCTTTTTTGTTTGTATTAAACCCGAGTTATTCTTATCGGGCAAATCAATTTGCGTGATATCACCGGTAACAATAAATTTAGAATATTCACCCATGCGGGTAAGAAACATTTTCAACTGATTTAAAGATGCATTTTGCGCTTCGTCTAAAATAACTACCGCATTACCCAAAGTCCTGCCACGCATAAAAGCCAATGGGGCGATCTGTATCATTCCTTTTTGCATATATTCATCTAATTTTCGTGGTGGAAGCATATCGTTTAATGCATCGTAAAGAGCCTGTAAATAAGGGTCTAACTTCTCTTTCATATCTCCGGGAAGAAAGCCCAGCTTTTCACCGGCTTCAACAGCGGGACGGCTTAAAATTATCCGCTTTACCTCCTTATTTTTTAAAGCCCTAACAGCCAGCGCAATAGCAAGATATGTTTTTCCCGTTCCTGCAGTACCAATTGCAAAAATCAAATCATTTTTACGGTATGATTTTACCATCTCTTGTTGATGTTTGGTTCTGGCTTTAATGGGTTTACCCTCGCTACCGTACAACAATACGGTATCGTCTTTTTTATTTATCAGGCTACTATTTGCACCATTCGATAACAATTCAGTAATACTCTCTTCGCTAATATTATGATAGGTATTATAATGTTTAACAAGCATTGCTATTTTTTTTTCAAAATCAAGTACAGCAACAGCCTCACCAACTACTTTAAGCTCATGCCCACGACCTATAATTTTTAGTTTTGGAAAAAACGATTTGATTATTTCAATTTTTTTGTTGTTAATTCCATATAAATTAATCGGGTCAATATCATCTAAAATGATAAGTTTTTCAATCATATTTTAAAAAGAATATATTACTTTTGTTTTTTGCAAAGATAATAAAATAATGTCTTTAATGTTCATGCCAACAAATTATACTTTGCATAAAACGAGCCTTTGTTTTAAAATACTATATGCCTGTTATTAGTTTAATATCAGATTGGAACTCAGCGGACTATTACATTGGAGCTGTAAAAGGAAGGATACTAAGTTCTATTCCCGATGCCGTAATTGTTGATATTAATCATCAAATTGAACCTTTTAATTTGATACAGGCAGTTTATGTTCTAAAAAATGCTTATAAAAATTTCCCAAAAGGCAGCATACACATTATTGCTGTGAATAGTGAAACCGATGAAAAAAGAAAACATGTAATTGTAAAATACGACGGACATTATTTTATTGGAGCTGATAATGGAATTTTTTTCTTAATGACCGAAGGGCAAATAGAACAACTTATCGAGATTGAAGAAAAACCAACCGGCGGCTTTCCCGAACTGAATATTTTTGCAGACTTAGCCTGCGAAATACTTAAAAATAAAGACATTGAACAGCTTGGAAAATCAAAAAAGGAATTATTCAGGCAGTTACCGATGCTTCCGATGTATGAAGAATCAAAAATTATCGGAAAAGTAATTTACATTGATTCATACCATAATGTGATTACTAATGTAAGTAAAGACTTGTTTGATGAAATTGGTAAAAACCGTAGTTTTAAAATTTTTGTTCAAAGTAATAAAAGTGTAATTACCAAAATTAATAAAAAATATAACGAAACGGAAAACGGTGAATTATTGGCCATTTTTAACTCTGTTGGCTTACTAGAAATAGCTATTGCCAGAGCAAAAGCAGCACAGTTATTAAGTTTAGACACCAAATCGGAAATTAGAATTGTATTTGATAATAAAGAAGAAAATGATCGTAAGGATAGTAAAAATGACCTTCAAGGAAGACTTTTCTGAAACATTTAAAGAATTTAGTCTTTCAATACGCGATAAAATTAAAAGTTTTGACGGATGTAGCTATCTTGATATATATCAAGACATTCACCATCCAAATATATTTTTCTCATACAGTCATTGGGATAGCGAGGAGCACTTAAATGCTTATCGAAATTCAGACTTTTTTAAAGCTACTTGGGCAAAAACCAAACAATGGTTTGGCGATAAACCGGAAGCATGGTCGGTTGAAAGCATAAAAAATCAGCATTAACTGTTCTCTGTGTTGTATCAAAAGTATTATCGACTAAATATTGAAATTATTTTTGAGGAAAATAAGACAAAAATAACAAGACATGACAAGAACATGCGTGACATAAATACTGAGGTCATAAACATATCTTACAAACATGAAAGATATTATTAGTAAAGGAGAAATCTCCGAAGCCATTAAGTTAAAACATTTAACTAATGAAGGAATAGCTACGGCTATTATGAATATATTTAAAATTAATAAACTCAATGATATTTATCAACTACACAAAGATAAGAATTCATTAGATTTTATTGATGCTATAATTGATGAGTTGGGAATTCAGTTTGAGATTAATGAAAAAGAGTTAGATAATATTCCCGATACAGGTGCTTTTATCACAGTATCCAATCATCCTTTTGGAGGAATTGACGGTATTTTACTACTTAAATTATTAATTCAAAAAAGAAGTGATTTTAGAATGCTGGCAAATTTCTTCTTACAAAGAATTGAACCTCTATCAAAATATTTTATCCCTGTAAATCCTTTTGGTAAAGAGCTCGTTAAAAAATCAAGTGTTGCAGGAATAAAAGAAGCTATCGGATTATTAAAACAGCAATCGCCAATTGGTATTTTTCCGGCAGGAGAGGTATCATCATTTAATAAAAGTAAAATTATTCAAGATAAAAAATGGGAAATTGCTGCTATTAAATTCATAAAAAAAGCAAAAGTACCTGTTATTCCGATTTACTTTCATGGATCAAACAGTCATATTTTTCATTTGTTAGGTTTGATTCACCCCCTGTTCAGAACAGCAAAACTTCCGTCTGAGCTCTTTAATAAAAACAAAAAAGTTATAAAAATCAGAATTGGTAAAGCAATAGATTTAGAAACTCAAAACAAGTTTACAGATATTGAACAATATGGTCGTTTTCTTAGAGCCAAAACATATGCCTTAGGTGTACCAATGGAGGTAAATAATTTTTTTACTAAAAAATTTATAAAACCTTCAAAACAGAAAAAAATTATTGAAGCAATACCCAAGCATGTGTTACAAAAAGAAATTGAGGCTATTAAAGAATCGGCTTTACTTGTAGATTTGGAAAAATATCAAATATTTTGTGCAAAACCCGAGCAAGTACCCAACATTTTACAAGAAATTGGTCGTTTGCGTGAAGTTACATTTAGAGCTGTTGGTGAAGGAACTAATAAAAGCATAGATATTGATGAATTTGATTTATATTATGAACATTTGTTTATTTGGGATAAAGATGATTATGAGATAGTAGGCGCTTATAGAATTGGCAAAGGCAAAAATATTATTGAACAATATGGGAAAAAAGGTTTTTATATTAGTACTTTATTCCGCATCAAAAAAGTATTAAAACCAATGCTCTCTCAATCATTAGAGTTGGGGCGCTCTTTTATTACTAAAAAATATCAAAAAAAACCCGCACCTTTATTTCTTTTATGGAAAGGTATTTTGTATTTTTTATTGAAAAATCCTGAATACCGTTATTTAATAGGTCCGGTAAGTATCAGCAACGACTATTCAAATGTTTCAAAAGCGCTAATAATTGATTTTATAAAAAAGCACTATTTTAATAAAGAAGTTGCCAAATATATAAAGCCCAGAAAAAAATTCAAAGTAAAATATAAAAAAGCCGATTATCGACTTTTATTGGATTCAACAAAAGGCAAAATTGGAGAATTAGACCAAATTATTGAAGAAATTGAACCCAATAGTTCTAAAATCCCGGTGCTTTTAAAAAAGTATTTAAAACTAAACGCTCAAATTTTAGGTTTCAATGTAGATACTAAGTTTAACAATTCACTGGATGGATTAATTTTTCTTGATTTAATGAATATACCTGAAAACATGATAAAATCCTTATCTAAAGAGTTTAATGATGATACTATTTTAAATAAGTTTTATACAGAAACAGGAAAAATTTAAAATTTACACAACCAATAAAAAGGGAATCATATATACCACCTTAAATCTGCATATATCTCCTACTGCACAGCCTACACCATGTTCGACTACCGGCAAACTTAAGGTATTAAGACCCTACTTTAAAAAAAGATATTATTTGTTTCAGTTGTTCGGCTTGAGCAGCAAGTTCTTCCGAATTACCGGCCATTTCTTCAGAGTTGGCAGCTGATTGTTGCGTTATAGAGTTTAGTTGCTGTACAGCACTGTTTACTTGTTCTGCGCCTGAATTTTGTTCGATACTGGCAATGGTAATTTCATTTACAAGGCTAAGTGTTTTTTCAATATCAGGCAAAATCTCGTCCATGTAGTTTTTTGTTTGTTTGGTAACATTAACACTTTTTTCAGCCAATTGGTTTATTTCATCTGCGGCAATTTTACTTTTCTCGGCAAGTTTTTTTACTTCATTGGCTACAACAGCAAAACCTTTTCCTTGCTCACCCGCCGATGCTGCTTCAATTGCAGCATTAATGGCTAAAATATTGGTTTGAAAAGCAATATCACTTATTATAGAAACCTTATCCGCTATTTTTGTGATGGAGTTTAAACTTTCATTTGCTGATTCGCCAACTTTACTAACACCTATTGAAGCCCGCTTTGAAAGTTCCATCGTCTGCTTGGCATTTTCGGTATTTTGATTAATGTTTGCTACCATTTGCTCCATTGAAGCCGAAACTTCTTCACTTGAAGAAGCCTGCTCATTAGAGCTTTGTGCCACTGTTTGCGATACATTACTTAGCTCACTACTGGTAACGGCAATAAAGTCTGCACTGTTTTTTATATCTCCAACAACTTTTTTAAGCACTTCTGACAATTTTTTAATTATTGTAGCAATACTACCTAATTCATCCTTTCGTTTAAGAAATTCATCTTGATATTGAATATCTAATTTACCTGCACCCAGCTCTTTCAGTTTGCCAATTGCCTCATCAAAAGGTTTACGCACCAGAATATAAGTACTGTAAAGAAGAATTACAGAAACAATAACGGCAATAGGTAAACTTATATATTCCGGATAAACATCAGGGTAGGCATCCGTCAATACAGTATTTACCTTTACAAAGATTACATCAATTACCCAAAAAAGAATAATTTTAAAAAGAATACTGTTTTTGAAAAAAAGATTTAGAATTAAAATCGCAAGGGGTATTGATACTATTAAAGTAATAGCAACATTCATTAAAGCACTTGAGTTCTCCATTTGATATAAAATTATTACAGGAAGTTATGTCGAAGGTTAATTGTAAACAGTTAGTTTTAGGATTATAAATATTTTACAAATTTACTCATTAATAATTAATAATCAAAAAAAGATATGAATATATTTATATACCTTGAATTAAAAAAGATATAAAAAACAAAAGCAGCAATAAAAATACCTGATTATCTAATTCTTAATACCAGCAAGAATATTGGTAAGGTTTTGGTTCTATAAAAAAATTATTATTTTAAAGAATTCAATAAACCATGAGCCATATAAGACATATACGCTCGTATTTACATGTTTTCTACTTAAACTTAAAAAAAGATACTATTTCTTTTAACTTTTCAGCTTGTGCAGAAAGTTCCTCCGAATTACTTGCCATTTCTTCTGAATTAGCTGCTGATTGTTGGGTGATGGAGTTTAATTGCTGAATAGC
Source organism: Bacteroidales bacterium (assembly GCA_026988445.1). Classification (GTDB taxonomy): domain Bacteria; phylum Bacteroidota; class Bacteroidia; order Bacteroidales; family NBLH01; genus NBLH01. The sequence goes on along the minus strand of JALSLF010000251.1, from coordinate 7,634 downwards.
ATTATTGATTTGTTCAGCGCCGGAATTTTGTTCAAGGCTAGCAACTGTAATTTCTTTTACTAAGTTCAAAGTTTGTTCAATATCCGGTAAAATTTCATCCATATATTCTTTTGTTTGTATAGTAACATTAACACTTGATTCGGAGAGTAAGTTAATCTCTTCGGCAGCCGTTTTACTTTTTTCAGCAAGCATTTTCACTTCATTAGCGACCACAGCAAAACCTTTTCCGTGTTCACCTGCAGCTGCAGCTTCAATGGCTGCATTTATAGCTAAGATATTGGTTTGAAAGGCAATATCACTGATAATGCTAATTTTTTCAGCTATTTGCTTAATGGACTCCAAACTACTATTGGCAGATTGCCCCACCCTGTTAATACCTGACGAAGCTTTTTTGGTAATACCTTCTGTTTGCTTTGCATTATCAGCATTCTGACTAATATTTGTTACCATTTGTTCCATAGATGCAGATACTTCCTCGCTTGCAGAAGCTTGCTCTGTTGCTCCCTGTGATATTTCCTGAGAAATAGAGCTTAATTGATTGCTCGCTTTGGCAATAAAATCAGAACTGTGTTTAATATCAGCAACAACTTTTTTAAATGTTTGCGATAAACGATTGATACTTCTGGCTATTCTCCCTAGTTCATCGTTCCGCTTTAATAAACTATCATCTGAATGAATTTCCAGATTTCCGGTACTAAGCTCCTCTAATTTATCAATAGCATCACTAAAAGGTTTTCTAACAATCCTATAAGTTAGATATATTAATACAACCGATACCGACAAACCTAAAGGCAAACTAATATACTTAGGATAAGCTTCCGGATATAAAACAGACATTTTAGAGCTAATATCTATTAAGATAATGTTGGTAACCCACAAAAAACCAATTTTATATAAAATGCTGTTTTTAAACAAAAGACGTAAAACTACTGCTGCTAAAGGAATCCCTGCCAGCAAATTAATCCCTACCGATATTAGTACATTAGAGTTCTCCATAATTATTGCTTAAGTTCAGAAAAAAGTTTAGTTACTATTAAGATTGAATATCTACCAATATCGTAAAAATTATGCAAATATACAAATACTATATTTTTACAACCGCTTCGTACGTCCAAGTAAGAATATGCTATTGCATAGTACAACCAATAAAAATAAAAGCTACCTAATGCTAGAAAAGGCAGCTTTTATTTAGATTACTAAAACAACAAAGCTCTATTTTTTAGCTTTTTTGGTCTTATCTGCAGATTTACTGTCTGTTTTTGTATTTTTTATGTTGTTATAAAAACGTAAAACTGCTGATTTTGCAGCCGCTAATACTTCACGGTTTACTTTACGGGTGATATTACCACGATTCAAATCTTCAATCAAAATATATCCGCTTATAAGCAACAGTTGCAAAATCATATTGTTAATAATAGTTTCATCTCTATAACCGTTTGCTATATATAGCCTGTCGCAATCTTTATAAAATTCATCGGCAAATTCTTTATTATTCGGCAAATTCATTAATTGCTCCCAGGTTTCGCTATAACTGTTTAATTCAATATTTATGTTTGGCGTTACCAATAAAGGAGAAAATTCTTTATGTTCAGGCACAGGATTAAATCCTTTTAAATTGGATAAATCTACTTTTGTTTTCATATCGTCAATACGAACAAAATTTGCTTTGCGCATTTGTTCCAATTGCCATAATCTAAAATTATAACGATTAATTTCTTGACTTAAACGTGTCCCGTTAAAAATATGCGCATACGCTTTTAGTACACTTTCAGTTACTTTTTGTTTATTTTGATGAATCTCCGGATTTTCAATTCGTACTTCCTGAATAAGTTTTTTTAGCTCCTCAGCTGCCTTTTGAGGACCGGATATTTCACGTCCTTTTTTTCCTAAATCGGTAGAAAGCACACCAAAAACAATTTTACCGCCTTTACCGTCGCCATAGTTTCCTTTTAATATATTAAGCAAATGTTTTCTGCCTTCAAGTTGCTTATGTTCCGATATAAAAGGTTGACCGGATGGTGTACTTGCCAAAGCATTAAAAATAGTATTAAAAATATTCCGTGTAAGGAAAATATTCATTTCGTTTTCTTCACCAAGATTTGTATATAATTCAAACCTGTTTAGAATAATATCAAATTTAACGTCTTCTATTAAGTAGTTTTCATTTTCTAATGTAAAATTTTCGCCCACAAATATTTGTTTAACAATATTTTCAATATCAATTTTATCAAGCATTTTAAATGATGAACACAGATAAAATTTGCCATCGGCTTCGTTAAACTCCCAATCTAAAATATCATCAAGGTAATTACCATGATTTTCAAGAACAGTAACAATATTCGGATGATCGGTATAACGCAACAAAGTTCGTTGAAAATTAGGATTATCACCACTTGTGGCTTTTTCTTTGCGTTCACCATGCGAATCGCGATAGTAAATAAAGTTTTCAGGATTATCAAAACGGGTAATACCGGCTTCTTCACGTGCATGATTACTTGCCGTTAAAATAATATCAATTTTAAAAGGCATGTTAATATCACACAAACCACTTATGGTACTTCTTGAATTTAAATCGGTAACATTACTTTCAGAACTACTTTCAAATAATGAACTGTAGTATTTAATGTAGTCCGGGTCGAAATCGGTAACACGCGAAAAATCGCCAACTTCAGTACCAATTCCATACAAATTCCCTTTTTTGTCAGGAAAAATATGGAACATATCCCCTGCTATAAGTTTGATGGAACGTATATGCTTTAAATCTTTTTTCAACCATTTTAACATCATTGCTGCCAACATTTCCGATTTACCTACTCCACTATCGCCACCAACATGCACTACAAAAATACCTCCATCTTCCTCTTCAATGGCAAAGAGCGAGCCGTGAATAGGAATACCTCCCATTTCTTTAACTTTCTCGTTTATCAAGGTTAAACGCGGCTTTTTTACGTTCCCAAAATAATCGGCTTTTTTGTCTAATGGTACAATTAATGTTTTGATTTTTCCGTTAGGGCCATCCAAATCAAAATAACCTACTTTGGGGAATGAAAGCACTTTTTCGGGTGCACCCAAGAAATGAATTACATCGGGCACAAAATTTTTGATGTATTCTTCTGAGATAACATCAGCTCCAAGCAACTGAAAATTATCAGATAAATATTTCAAAAATGATTTTTGAAAAATTACCAGTTCCTTAAACAAACCTTTGTCAACAATTTTACATCGATAATCCTGTGCATCAATATGTTCTATAAACTTTTGAATTCGATTTCCAAAGAACTCCATCTGTGGTTTTGCTGCCAAATTTTTAATATACTCATTGCCCGATGGTGATTTAACAGCTTTCGCCTCTTCCAAGCGTAATTGACGCAGTTCTAATTCCTCATCGGTTAAATCTACTTTGTGAAAAGCAAACTCACGTTTTTTTGCATCCGTAACTTTACGTGTATGCACTTGCACCGGCTGCTCGGCAGAAATTACACCACATTTAGTCATAATATCATTAATCCAGTTCAAAGAACCGCCATTATGACTTTCTAACACATTACTTTCTGTTTTAAAATCTTTATAAACGGTAATTCCGTGTTGTATCATCTCGTTTACCGCCGAATTTTGAGCTTTAAAACGAAGCTCTGCAAAACGGATAAGGCTATGTGTGTATTTATTGTAATATTCTGTTGCACGGGTTTTATTGATTACATCAATAAGCATTCGTGAAATTTCACGACTTTCGCTATGCAAATGAGATTGCAAAACTTTTGAGTTTTTCTGCAAATAAATTTCATTTAAAATCAAATCTAAATCGGTATCAATTATTTTTAAAACAAAATCATTTACCGCCATTTGAATTTCTTCATCGTCAATTGACGCTAACTGCTTACTATACAACTTTAAACGCTTACTAATTAAATCACTTAAATTATTTTCGCGTTTCATTAAATAAATATACAGCAGGCGTTTATTTACAGGCACTTCGTCTGATAGCACAACTTGCGTTAATGCATTAATTATACTTCCTAATACTTGTTGCGATAAAGCAATGTTTTGAAATTCATTATTTAAGCGTAGAGTATGAACAATTCCGTCCAGATAACTTGCCAATCCAAGCTCATTTGATTGAATACCGGTTATTTCTTCAAACTGTTCTATTGCCGCATTTAACAATTCTTCAACTGATGGGTCAATACCCTGGTTTTCAAAAGGAAGATTAAAATGAATCATCAGTTCACGAATATGTTTTTTCAAAATCATATTCGCTCCTTCCAACTTTTGCTGATCTCCTGCCACATCATTGCTCGCATCAATTGCCATGATTTTAAATTTGGCATCCGAAAACAAGATGTTTTCCATTTCTATAAGTATCTCTTTCATAATAATCAGCTCATCCACATCATCAAGGGTATAAGAATTTGGCTGATAATCCAATTTATTTTCGATAAACCGCAAAATAGCCGCTTTTCCAAATCGTGCCAAAACCGCATCAAAATCCAAATGACTAATTAAAGGAATATTTTTATAAATTTGAGGCAGCAAATTTTCATAGATTTTGCTAAATGCACTACTTCTAATAAATGCTTGAATATCTTGACACTCACCAATATGTTCATAAAACTCGAAAACAGAATTTTGCGACTCACCAATAGAATTTATCGACACACCGCTTTGTTCGGGGAATGCTAAATACAAGGTATCTAATTTACTGATTTTAAGGCTTTCCAATTTTTCACGTTTAATTTCTTTAATAATTGAAAAATCTTCAAGAATTTGCTCAATAAACTCTTTATCGCTTTTTGCATTTAAAATCTCATCTAAAACAATATCAGTTGTGCTTGATTGATATTCATCAGAAGTCCTTTTTGTATAATATAAAATCCAATATTTGAAAAATATCTCTAAAGCATTTTTAAAATCGGCAATAAAATCTTTATAGCTTTTTGCATCGCCTTTAAGATAATCGCCGAGAGAAAAACGTACAAAACCAATTTTATATGGAATTACCGCTATTCCCCGCTGCTCGGCTAACTTTTTGGTGAATTTTCCCAATGCTTGAAAAGAAGGTATTTTGTTTAAATGCAAATTGAACAAGTACGAACCGTCTGCATCCACTATTTCAGCATACTCATCCCAACCATTCTCTTTCATCAATTGCCGGGCTGCAGTTTTTGCCATTTTCAATCGTTTATTTGATTCCTCGCGAAATACTTTATTTAAACGAAAAGTATTTAATGCCTTAACCAAGCGGTTTTGGTAATATTTAAAAAAGGGTTTTCCTTTGTATAGAAAATCATCGGGAAGATTAAGCATCTCTAATTTATCAAGCCCCAGCAACTCTTCCAACAGGAAAATATGCAAAGGACTTCCTTCAAAGGGTGTAAACCGGGTTATTTTTTTACCTTGTGTTTTTTTTGCTTTAAGATTCTGCTCATATTTACTTAATTCGTTTTTAATATCTTTTTCTATACTTTTCCGGAAACTGTAAATTGATGCATTTTTTGCCAAACGCGCCTCGGAACGATCTTTTATTTTTTTTGCCAACTGAGCTGCTTCAATAATATTTACCAGCATATACACCGAGTTGGTATTACACTTTTCCGGTGGATTTTGTTTTCGTGCATAATCAAAAACTTCTTTTTTTGCTTTTGAAAGGATTAATGCACCCAAACGAATACCGGTTCCCCCCAGATTTTTGGTGGTAGAAAGTGAACTCACCATATTAATATTGGCAAAACTTGCCAAATTATTAACAATATATCGAGAAATGGTTCTCCATTTTGGTTCATCCGGGTCTTCAATTTTAACTGCATCGCTATACGCTTCGTCAAGAAAAAGTGTGATTTTACTTTTGCTGATAAACTTTAAAAATTCCAACAAGTTTTCTTCATTAAAATCAGAAAAACCGGATGGATTTGAAGGATCGTTAATGACAATTGTTAAGTTTTCACAAAATCGATCCCAAAGACTTCCCGTATCATCAAAAAGCTGGAAAGTGCTTTTCATGCGTTGCAGTTTTACAAGCAAACGCTCGTAGTCAATACGTCCTTTTTCATCATTGCCAATTTCTAAATCAAAAGGGTTTAAGTCAAAACGATCTGCCGGAAAAAGGTCTTGATATTCCCAAGCCAAATCTTTGTTGTAAAGGATGTAGGGTCGCAAATTTTTCTCTGTATGAAAAAGAATATCCCGAATAATCATTTGTACATCATCCGAAATAGATGTTTTATCTAAGTTTGCTAAATCGCTGATAAAACTTTTAATGATTTCTTGTTCCTCAGGCGACTTTAAATCGTAATCATCCTTTATTCCTAAATCAATCAAGAAATTAGCAAAACGCCCTTTATTATCCGATGAATTTTCTGTTTTGATTAAATACTCTTTGTATTTCTCCAAAAAAAGGTTGATGCCAAAATTTTTATGAAAATGATTTTTTAATGTACGATGATAATTCGTAGGCAAAACATCTAAAATAGTTCTACACTGTTTCAAAATATTTTTATCTACATCCTTCAATTTACGCTGCAAAAGCCATTCGCCATAGGTTTTAATTTGATTTCTGCCACCACCTTCATTAACGGTGGCAATTAAAATTTCTTTATTATCCGAATAAAAATATTGGCGGGTACGCTCTTCAAACTCATGAATTAAATCAATATTTTGCTCTTTTAGTTTTGCCGGATTTTTAGTAGTTAAAATCAAATTAATATAATCAGCAAGTTTGGTGAGTGCATATTTATCTTTTATTATTTGTTTTGAAAACTCATCAAATTTGAATAATACTATATCACGTTCGGCATCATTTGTTTTTTCAATTTGGAATTTTTTCAGTTCGTTTAGTTCATTTTCATAATCTTCAATTTTAGCTAATATCAACCGATGATATTTTTCTAAACTTTGTGTATTGATTTTATCTAATATCAAACGTAAGTTTAATTGGCTGTTTGCCAATGCACCCATTTTTTTTGAATGCACCTTATTTAAAATATTGATAATCCCGTTATGAAAAGTAAACACTAATGAAGTATTTGTACTCTTTGACTCCGGTGAATCATCAATAATTACAATTCGTGTAAGATAAGGAAACCAACGCTCTTGAATAAAAATATTGCGCCGCATGGACTGCGCTTTTACCAAAAATACTTTAGTATAATTGTATCTTATCTGCTCAAATAGTTTATCGGCACTTGTATATTCAAGAATTTCAACATTATGCGGACTAAAAACTTCTTCTGATAAAAGTTTAATAGCTGTGTCGGCACTCCCGCCAACAACCGTACGTATAAAACCACTTAAACCTTTAAAGTTTATGGTTAATTCAGATTTGTTCAAAAAATCCTGACGCTCAGCCGGTGTAGTATAATGTGTAGATTGTATAATCATTTGATCCAGCACATTCATAAAATACTTCCATTGTGCTTCTTCTTCGTCACCATTTACCCCAATTACATCGCGAAACTTTTTTAATTCATCAACATTTGCTCCTAACAATAATTGATAGGTATAATCCAATTGGTTTTGAGTAACGGGCGGTGTACCTACTGAATAATCATGTGCATTGAGTATATTCAGGGTTTCTTTCTTAGCCTTTTCGTCAATTGCATCTGTATCAATAAGTGCATTAAGTTTATTAACAAACTGCC
>JALSLF010000250.1 GCA_026988445.1 Bacteroidales bacterium | reverse complement strand
TGTTTTTGTACCCGCAACATTAATTCTAATAGCTTCTGAGGGATTATTTTCCATCATAGGTACGTGTTTATAGGCTGCAGCGTGATAAATTAAAGAGGGCTTATATTTTTCAAAAACACTTTCCATTCGATTTTTATCGGCAATACTGCCAATTACCACACTTATTTTACTAAAACGAAACTGTTCTTTTAGTTCAAGCTCCAAATCATATAAAGGTGATTCTGCTTGGTCAAAAACAATAATATGCTTCGGATTAAAACGAATTAACTGACGTACAATCTCACTACCTATTGAACCTGCTGCTCCGGTAACCAAAATGGTTCGATTCAATGTATCACGCTTTATTTGTGCTTCATCTAATTTAATAGGGTCTCGCTCCAACAAATCGTCAATTTTCACCTTACGGATTTGTTTTACGCTGAGCTCACCATTTATCCAGGTACTTACATCGGGTAAAGTAAGCACCTTAATATTATTGTTTAAACAAGTTTCAATAAGTTTATCTTTTATTTTGGACGGAATATTTTTTTCAGAAAAAATGATAGAACTAATCTCATATTTTTCAATCAATGTTTCCAACATATTAATACCATAAACACTTATTCCATCCAATTTTTGTCCCTTATGAACACCGGTATAGTCAATAAATGCCTCAATTCTATATTTTGAATTAATATCGTTTGTCAATGTTTTTTTAGTGATTAATGCCATATCATTAATACCTAATATCAGTACATTTTCTTTATCCTTTTCATCAAACACACCAATATATTCAGCATAGAGATTTTTTACCATTAAACGCGAAAAAGTCATGATAAAAATATTTGCTAAAAAATCTATTCCGATAACAGAAAAAGGTATTAAATAACTTTGGTTTATCCGGTAACTTATTAAATTGCTAATACCAATTATTATACTGCCTGACAGGATTACTATGAAAATTTTACCGGCATCTTTTGTTCCGGTATAGCGTATAATTCCCGTATATGTTTTACTGATTAAAAAACTCATCAGCCTGACCGATAACACAAGTGGTACAACCCAATATAAAGAGTTAAACTCATTACTATCTATAAGTTCATTTGGGAGTTTAAAATTAAATCGTAAGTAATATGCAATAATTAATGAAGTAAAACTTATTCCGAGATCAATAAACAAAATTATCCATCTTGGAGCATTGCGTTTAGTGAAAATGTATTGTAACATAATTTAGGTTTTTTGAGCTTTTTATAATCTAAATCAAGCAGTTATTTACTTTATAAGCACTTAATTTAGAAACTATTAAATTTGCCCGAAATACAAAATTTTTCATATTATACACAATAGATAATATGAAAAAACACGTTTGGTTTTAACAGGCAAACATTTTTAAATGATCATAAATAAGCTCTTCATGTGTAAATTTACAAAAACTTATTTAATATAAGCTGATTTTTTGATAAACATTTATTAAAAAAAGATGAATGAATATCCATAAAAACAATATTGTGCCATTTTCTATATAATACACATGAAATTAAAAAAACCCTAAAGAAATAATTCATTTAATACAAAAAATCATTGTACGGAAAGCGTGTTACATGAATTTTTTTTACATATTCATATAATCTTTCGCGGAGGTCTTCAATATTCTGTTTTTCTTTAGCGGAGATAAAAAAACACTGTTGATCATTTTTTGCAGCAACCCAGTTATGTTTTATTTCTTCTAAACTATAATTTTCTTTTTCTTTAGGTGTTAAATCATCTTTCTCTTTTTGAGTATAGGAGAAAGCATCTATTTTATTAAAAATATAATACATGGGTTTATCTTTTGCACCAATCTCATATAAAGTTTTGTTTACCACCTCAATTTGCTCTTCATATCCCGGATGCGATATATCTACCACATGCAGTAAAATATCTGATTCACGAACCTCATCTAGGGTAGATTTAAAAGATTCGACCAAATGATGAGGCAATTTACGAATAAAACCAACCGTATCCGATAATAAAAAAGGCAAATTACCAAGCACAACTTTACGTACAGTTGTATCTAAAGTTGCAAAAAGCTTGTTTTCGGCAAATACTTCTGATTTGCTCAAAAGGTTCATCAGGGTAGATTTTCCGACATTGGTATAACCCACTAAAGCAACACGCACCAATTTACCGCGATTTTTACGCTGTACGGCTTTTTGTTTATCTATTTTTACCAGCTCACGTTTAAGTTTCGCAATTTTATCACGGATAATCCGGCGGTCGGTTTCAATTTCGGTTTCACCGGGTCCTCGCAAACCAATTCCTCCACGCTGCCGTTCAAGGTGTGTCCACATACGCGTTAATCTAGGCAAAAGATATTGATATTGTGCTAACTCTACTTGTGTGCGAGCATGTGCAGTACGAGCACGCTTGGCAAAAATATCCAAAATAAGATTGGTACGGTCCAGTATTTTAACTTTAAGCTCTTTTTCAATGTTTTTTAACTGCGAGGGACTAAGTTCATCATCAAAGATAACCAATTCAATATCATTTTCACGTATATATGCGGCAATTTCCATCAGCTTACC
>JALSLF010000249.1 GCA_026988445.1 Bacteroidales bacterium | reverse complement strand
CCTTACAAAATGCAATTAAAGAATTTAAACCCGATTACGAAGCAAAATTTAATGCACCTTTATCACACGAAAAAGTATTAATGAGTTACGTACCACAGCTCTATGAGCTGTGATATTCTCAGTTCACAGAGCTGAGCTACGTTTATTCACAGTTCACAGAGCTGTGGCACTGAATCTTAACACATTTTCATAAAACGATAAGTAAAAAAATGAAATTTTGGAATTTTATATATAAACAACTAAATGAACAAAATAAAGTTATTTTAATGACCGTTATTGAAAGCCGCGGCAGCAGTCCGGGCAGGCAAGGTTTTAAAATGGCTGTTTCCGAAAACTTTGAAATGCAAGGCTCAATTGGTGGCGGAATAATGGAATACCAAATGGTAGAATTGGCAAAAACATTATTTGATAAACCTTTTAAAACTTTTATAAAAAGACAAAATCATAATAAAAAAGCCAAAAAAGACCAATCGGGGATGATATGTTCCGGTCATCAAATAATTGCTTTTCATCTTTTAAATCCAAATAAAGAAAATCTTAATTTAATAAATGAGATTATTGAATGTTTAAAAAACAATTGCAACAAAAGTCTAATGCTTTTACCGGATAAGCTGTTTTTGTTGGAAGAGAAATTAAAAAATCAATATGAAATTAAATTAATTGATGAAAATAATTGGGAATATTATGAAAAAATAGCCTATAAAAATGAAATATACATAATCGGTGGAGGACATGTTGGTTTAGCCCTTTCGGAAATGATGCGTTTTTTAGACTTTTATGTTCATATTATTGACGAACGCAAAAATCTAAACACTTTAAAGCAGAATAAATTTGCACATAAAATTCACCACACGGAATACGACAAAATCGCAACACTTATTCCCGAAGGGAATAATATTTATGTAGTTATTATGACCCACAAGCATATTGATGATAAGAATGTACTCAAAAACCTTATTCGTAAAAAAATTAAGTATCTGGGATTAATGGGCAGTAAAACCAAAGTTAAAACTATTTTTGAACAATTAAAAAACGAAAATTTCTCAGATAAAGAGTTAAATGTAGTTCATTCGCCTATAGGAATAGATATTAAAAGCGAAACGCCCGAAGAAATAGCAGTTAGTATAGCTGCCGAAATAGTAAAAACAAAAAATAAGGGCTGAAAAATCAGCCCTTAAATAAATTTTAGATGGAACATTCTGTGGAAACACTTTCCGTATTACCGGTAAATTTCATGTCTCCAAAATCAATATCCAAATCCTTTCCCCGCATAAGTGACCTTATTGCACGAAATGCAAAAAACAATCCGCCACTTAAAATAATCGCTCCAATAATTAATAATTCCATTTTACTTATTTAAATTTATAATAATCTCATTTATACAGATTTAAGCTCGGCAAGAATAGCCTTTTTCGTTTTTACCCCCACAATACGTTTTACTTCCTTACCATTTTTAAAAATCAGCAAAGTAGGAATATTTTTCACTTTATACTTTTGTGCTATTTGCTGAAAAGAATCCACATTTAATTTTCCAATACTTACTAAATCGGAATTTTCTTCGGCAATTTCATTTAATGTAGGTGCAATAATTTTACACGGCGCACACCAAGCAGCCCAAAAATCAACCAATACTAAAGATTTTTTTGTAAAAGCATGAAAATTTTTAGCATTAAGTATCTTAATCTTAGGGCTTGTTTTTACCGGCGGTGCATTTTTTAATTTATAGTATGAAAAAGCTACATAAACAACAATAGCCAATACTACTATCCCGATAATTATTACAGTAATTGATAACATACTTTTCTATTCTAAATTCATTACTTCATCATCACCAAAACTTTTATTATATTGGGTCATAGCACGTAAACTCATACCCATACTTGAAAATCCTCCATCGTGAAAAATATTTTGCATGGTAATTTTCTTGGTTAAATCAGAAAACATGGTAATACAAAAATTTGCACAATCTTCGGCATCTGCATTACCAAGTGGCGACATTCTATCGGTAAAATCAATTAAACCGTCAATACCTTTTACACCACTACCTGCAGTAGTACGTGTAGGAGATTGTGAAATGGTATTTACTCTTACTTTTTTATCACGACCGTATATATATCCGAAACTACGTGCAATAGATTCTAATATCGCTTTTGCATCTGCCATATCATTATATCCGTACAATGTACGTTGTGCAGCTACATAGGATAAAGCCAAAACAGAACCCCATTCATTAATGGCATCTAATTTACGTGCAGTTTGCAACACTTTATGAAACGATAGTGCCGAAATATCAATGGTTTTTAAAAAATAGTTATAATCTAAATCATCATAAACCCTACCCTTACGGACATTTAATGACATTCCGATTGAATGCAATACAAAGTCAATTTTTCCGCCTAAGATTTCCATTGATTTGGTAAATAAATGCTCTAAATCTTTCAAATTAGTAGCATCTGCGGGAATAATTTCTGCATTACATTTTTCTGCCAATTCGTTAATTTCACCAAAACGCATGGCAACTTGTGTGTTACTTAAAGTAAATGT
>JALSLF010000248.1 GCA_026988445.1 Bacteroidales bacterium | reverse complement strand
ACAAAACCAAAGCCATTATTATTTGTAACCCGAATAACCCTACGGGTTATCTTTACTCAAAAGAAGAATTATATCAAATAAAAGAACTTGCTTTAAAATATGATTTATTTGTTTTTGCCGATGAAGTTTATCGTGAGTTTGTTTATGATGGTGAAGAACATTTTTCGGCAATGAAAATTGAAGGTTTAGAGCAACATGTTGTATTATTCGATTCTGTTTCAAAACGATACAGTATGTGTGGTGTACGCACAGGTTGTTTGGTAACTAAAAATAAAGAAGTTTATGAAACAGCATTGAAATACGGACAAGCACGTTTAAGCCCACCTTCATTAGGTCAATTAGCCGGTGAAGCTGCGCTAAAAACCGGTAAAAAATATTTTGATGACGTTTATAATGAATATATTAAACGCAGAGATTTTGTAATTGATGCTTTAAACAAAATAGAGGGTGTTTTTGCTCCCAAACCTAAGGGGGCTTTTTATTCAATTATACAATTACCGGTTAAAGATGCCGATCATTTTTGTCAATGGATGTTAGAAGAATTTGATTATCAAAACGAAACGGTTATGTTAGCTCCTGCAAGCGGATTTTATGCAACCGAAGGACTTGGTAAAAACGAAGCACGTATTGCTTATGTTTTAAAAATTGAAGACCTTGAAAAGGCGGTTAAAATACTTGAAGAAGCATTAAAAGCATATCCAGACAGGGCATAAAAGCTTTAAAACTTTGCAAGTCAGGGTTTGAATATTTTAACAAAGCTTTACTGTAACAGGTATCAACAGTTCGGTGTTTTTTTGTAATCAACTGACAATGAGTGATTATCAATAGCCCCGACTTTTAAGTCGGGGAATAATTAAGTAACAAACTAACAGGGCTTTAGCCCAATTTAATTTTTATTAAACAAAAAATTTAACAAACTATTCAGGTATATACACTTTTAAAAATTGCTTCAAGCCCTGACTCAATAATATGAAATACGATTGAAGTATTTATTAATTATCAATCTCTGAAAAGGTTTACGGGGATACGAGAAATCATAGAAGTAGTGAATAAATTAATTACTAATCATCCAATTCTTTAATAAACTTGAATACTGAATTTTTCATAGCCAAGCGACTTTTTTCTGCCGAAGAAAATAAAAAAAAGCTATCGAGTGCAGTGGTAAATATTGCCATTGTAGGAATTGCTTTAGGTATGGTGGTTATGATACTTTCTGTGGCTATTGTTACCGGATTTAAACAACAAGTAGGTGAAAAAGTTACCGGTTTTGCTTCGCATATTACCATTTCCAATTACAGTATTAATACTTCGTTTGAAACAAGCCCAATTGAAATGCAGCAAAATTTTTATCCCGGTATTGAAAATGAAAAAGGGATTAAACATATTCAGGTTTTTGCATTAAAAGCAGGAATAATTAAAACCAAATCTGATATACAAGGCGTTGTACTTAAAGGTGTTGGCAGTGATTTTGATTGGAGTTTTTTTAAAAAAAGTATTGTTGAAGGTTCTATTTTCAGTGTAAATAATCAGACAAAAACGGATCGAGTTATTATTTCGGAATACATAGCCCGCTTATTAAAATTGAAAGTTGGTGATCCTTTGTTTATGTATTTTATTAATAAAAAAACAAAAACCAATAATCCGGTAAAGCAAAGGCGGTTTAAAATATGCGGTATTTATAATACCGGTTTGACAGAATTTGATAAAAATTTTGTGCTTTGCGATATTGCTCAAGTACAAAAGCTAAATGAATGGAGCAAAAATCAAGTTTCCGGTTTTGAGATTAATATTGATAATTTTGATGAACTGGAAGCTATGACTAATTTAGTATATGAGCAGACAAATTCTGTTTATGAACCGGGAAAGAAACAATTAATGGTTAAAAATATTAAAGACAGTTACCCGAATATTTTTGATTGGTTAGAACTTTCGGATACCAATGTTTGGTTGATTCTCTCAATAATGATTTTAGTGGGAATTTTTAATATGATTTCAGGTTTGTTGGTTATTATTCTTGAACGCACCAATATGATTGGTATTTTAAAAGCAATGGGGGCAAGAAATTATAATATTCGTAAAATTTTCTTGTATAATGCAGCTTTCTTGGTTGGTAAAGGCATGATATGGGGGAATATAATAGGAATAATTCTTTGTTTTATTCAGTACAAATTTCAATTAGTAAAGTTAGATCCGGCAACTTACTATATAAATGCCGTACCCATAAATTTAAAAATTTTACATTTAGTCTTTCTTAATATTGGAACATTGCTTGTAACTGTTGCTGTTTTAATATTCCCATCTATGTACATCTCTAAAATTAGTCCGGCTAAGGCAATAAGATTTAGTTAGATGCAAATTTTCTTTGCACCTTATTAGTATTTTTAAAAAATGCTATGCACGTCAAATATTTTTTGTATATTGGCAAAAAAATACATACCTAATTAATCACTTTTAAATTTATATTACTATGGTTGATTTTTCATTAACAAAAGAAGATTTAGAAATAATTGAAAAGTACAAAGCTTTTACACAGGAGCATATTATTCCGAATGCTGCGGA
>JALSLF010000247.1 GCA_026988445.1 Bacteroidales bacterium | reverse complement strand
CCCGTTTATGTTGGAAATGTTAATCCTGATTGGAAAATGGGTATCACAAATACTATAAACTATAAAGGGATTATGCTTTCATTTTTGATTGATATTAAACAAGGACAAGTAATGTCAAATGAGCATGTTCGTAATTTAATTCGTCAAGGAAAATATATTTCTACTGAAAATCGTCCTGCTCCATCAGAAGGTGGACTAATTTTAGATGGTGTAATGGATGATGGCAACGGAAACTATGTTCCCAATACGTATCCTGTTGCAAACTATCGCTACTATTATCGTTACCGTGTACCATCCAATGTATTTGATATTGTTGATGATGCATCTTGGGTTCGCTTACGTTCTTTAAGCTTAGGCTATGACTTTAGTAATTTATTACCAAATAAAAATGTTATTAAAGGGTTGAATCTTAGTTTTACCGCTAATAATTTGTGGATAAGTACTAAATATCGCGGATTTGATCCGGATATGAGCAAATATGGAGCAGGAAGCAATGCGCAGGGATATTCCGGTTACAGTACACCTAATACTACCAGCTATGCCTTTTCTTTTAACATAACATTTTAATTAACCAATCCTTAAATATTAAAATTATGAAAAATTTATTTAAATATATTATTGCTCTGATGATAATACCTTTATTTTTATCATCATGCGATAACTTTTTGGATGTAAACAAACATCCCAATAAACAAACCGACCCAACTTTGAGTACTTTAGCTTCATCGGCTATAATTAAAACTGCTGATTTGCATACTTCTTTTTCTTTGGGAGCAAACCGCTATTCACAGCATATTTCATCAGTAGGTGCCAGTCAAACAGACCAATATTATAAAAATACAATGTCCGATACTTGGTATAGCTTATATACCGGTGCTCTTTCTGATTTAGATGAATTAACCAAATTAGCTGAAACAGAAAATGCTTATCATTTTTTAGGAATTGCTGAAATTATGACCGCAGCTAATATTGGTGCTGCCACTGACATGTGGGGAGCAATTCCCTATTCAGAAGCATTTCAAGGTAATGAAAACTACCTTCCTAAGTTTGATTCGCAAACAGAAATATACACGGAAGTATTTAAATTACTTGATGATGCAATTACAAATCTACAACGAACTGATGGAACCTTTGATTTTAGCACTATAGCAGGTAGTTTTGATTTATTATACGGTGGTGATGCATCAGCGTGGTTAAAACTTGCTTATGCATATAAAGCAAGATTCTTGTTGCATTGGAGCAATACCGGTTCATATGATCCTGCAGCTATAAGAACAGCTGTTCAAAATTCATTTACAGGTTATGATGAGGATGCAGACTTTTATTACTCTGAGCAAAACCATAGCCCATATTATAACATCGTATTATCAAATACAACAGGTAATTTATCAGTAACTTTTTCAGATTATCTTATCCAAATGCTAAATGGAAATATTAGAGGTAATGGTATAGACCCCAGACTTGCTATCATCGCAGACACAACAGGAGCTAATGGTGTTTATCAAGGTCATATTCCGGGAACATCAGGGGATCCTAACAGAACTGAGCTGGTTTTTACTGAAAACTGTTTCCATTTTGGTATGTTATCGCCCATTGAACTTATGACCTATGCAGAACTACAATTTATCTTGGCAGAAGTAGAAGTAAATGCAGGTAACCAATCAGCTGCATATACCGCTTGGGAAAATGGTGTTCGTGCCAATATGGAAAAACTTGGTGTTAATACTGATCTTATCAATGCATATATTGCAAACTTAGGCGTTAATGCCGGTAATATTACGATTGCTGATGTAATGAATGAAAAATACATAGCTACTTTCTTAAACTATGAGGCATGGACAGACTTAAGAAGATATGATTACGGAGATGGAAATTCTACTTATCCGGGATTTTCTCAACCATTTGAACCGGATCCGGAACTAAATGGCGCATGGGTACGTAGAGTGCTATATCCGCTTACAGAAGAAAATAGGAATGGAGCAAATGTTGATGCCGCCAAAGGAGATAATTATGGAATGGCAAAACCTCTAACATGGAATAACTAATAGATTTTTTTCATAATACCTTAAATCCGCAGCTATGTTCGTAGCGAAAAGCCAAAATGTATGTTAGTATTGGCGTAGCGCAGTTTTGAGACACGCAGACATCCGCCAGCTGGCGGATGGTGAGTATCAAAAAACGAGCATTCCCAATAATGACGTGCAGTTTGGCTTTGCAGTAGAAGATAGTTGCGGATTTAAGGTAATAACAGTTTGTATATAAAAGTTCCGGTATCATGCACCGGAACTTTTTATTTTTTTGTATCTTTATGTCAATAAAACAGTACGCAAATGAACTACGATGCAATAATTATAGGAGCAGGGCTTGGCGGGCTTACAGCTGCTGCAAAACTGGCAAAATCCGGCAAAAAAATACTTTTATTAGAACAACACTCTATACCCGGCGGTTGTGCAACAACTTTTAAGCGTAAAGGCTTTACTATTGAAGTTGGACTTCATGAATTAGATGGTTTTGGAGATAATGATTTAAAATCACAAATTTTTAAAGAATTTAATGTTTTTG
>JALSLF010000246.1 GCA_026988445.1 Bacteroidales bacterium | reverse complement strand
GTTATTCATAAGAAACTTTCTTCCTTGTACACCACCAAATTGATCAAGATATCCATCCGTAAATAAATAAAAGCGGTCACCGGCAGTGTAATTAAAGTAATTATTAGCAAAAGAAATTTTTTCTTTATGATGTTTGCCAATAGGCATTTTATCGGCTTTAACTACGTTTAATTCATTTCTATTGTTTATAATTATTAAAGGATTATAAGCTCCTGCATATTGAATTTCCATTTTTAAGGGATCAATAACGCATAAAGCAATGTCTATTCCATCGCCTGTTTTAGTGCCATCGTCTTTTCGGTTTAATGCACTTTTTAAATGATTTCTTAGCTGATTTAAAATATCTGCTGCAGTATAATTTTCATCATTTTTTATAATTTCATTAAGAAACGAAATTCCAATTAAGCTCATAAAAGCACCCGGCACACCATGACCTGTAGAATCTGCTACGGCAATATATATTTTATTATTATGATTTTTTAACCAATAAAAATCGCCACTAACAATATCTTTTGGCATATTAAGGAGAAAATAATCCGCAAAAACTTTTGAAAGTTCATTTTCAGCAGGCAAGAGTGCATTTTGGATACGAAGGGCATATTGTATGCTATCGGTTATTTTCCGGTTTTGTTTCGATATTTTATTCAGGTTATCTTCAATTATTTTTTGATTTTGAATTAAATGCTCTTTTTGACTGATTAATTCTTCTTGATAAGTTTTAAGTTCTTCATTAATATTATTTATTTCATCTTTTTGCTTTTGCAATAAAAAATTGTCCTTTTGCTTTCGCTTATATGCTTGGTAGATAATAAAGGCAATAATTAAAATAAAAATCAGTCCGGTAATTAATGCCCATGAAATAATTTTTTGCTTTTTTAAAGCCTCAGTAGTTTTTATTTGTTCAATTTTACTTTGTAGTTCATATTCCTTCAAGCTTTTTTCAAACTCATATTGCATCTGCAACTCCGTTATATTGTTGCTGTTTTTTTCGTTTGTTAAACTATCTTTCATTTGTTCATACAAAAGCCTGTACTTATAGGCTTTAGTGAACTTTTTCCAATCGGCATAAACCGTACTTAGAAGTTCATAATTATCCTGCAAACTTGGCTTATAGTCAATTTTTTTTGCAATTTTTATTGCACTTTCCAATTGCTCTATTGCTTTTTTAAATTTTCCCTTTTTCCGGTAATATTCTCCTAACAAATTGTATGCATCACAAACTCCCGGTTTTACATCTATTTCTTTATAGGTATTTAAACTTTGGTTGATGTGTTTAAAAGCTTGATTGTATTTTCCTAAATACAAATAAACTTCGCCAATATTAAGATTGGTTGATGCAATGCCTTTTTTTGAACCGTACTCTTTCCTGAGTTCCAATGCTTGCAAATAATATTCAATTGATTTGGAATATTGTTTTTGAGCACTTAATACCCGTCCGATATTATTTAAAGCATTTGCCATTTTATCTTTGGTATTGCTTTCAATGTAAAGTATTAATGCTTTTTGATAATTTTTCAGTGCATTATCAAGTTCCGATATTTTTTCATTTAAACCACCTATATTGTTATAAACATCAGCTGCACTTTCGCTATCATTAATGCTTTCAACTATTTTTAGCGATTTTAAGTAATAGTCTATTGATTGTTGATAATTTCCGCGCAACTGGAATATATTTCCTAAATTAGTATAACAGCCGGCAACTCCCCGCAGATTATTTATCTTTTTATTGATTTCTAATGAATTTTCATACTGTTCTACGGCTTTAGCAAATTCACCTTTAAGTTCATGAATTATCCCAAGATTATTATAACAAGCTGAAATGCCTTTGAAATCACTCAAAGCCAAAAATAATGCTAAAGCATCTTTATGAAATTGTTCCGATTTATCGTATTCTCCCTGAAACAGATTAACAATACCAATGATTTTTAAAGCAGTAGCCTGAGATTTTGTATCGTTGTTTTTACGGGCAAGTTTTAAAGCTTCATTGGCATAATTCAAGGCTTTATTTCCATCGTCTGATTTTAATCGCCATGATAAATCTAATAAAATCCGGGTTTTGGTAGTATCGGCTTGTGAATTATTTAAAACATTCTGTAAACTATCAATCTTTGATTGAGCTGATATAGAAACACTTACAATTAATAATATAAAGCCGAATATAAGTTGCTTGCAGTTATCCATTACACCCTTTAAATCATGAATTAAAATCCACAACGAAATTAAAGAATTTTACTGAACTAAGAAATTTTATTTTACCTTAAATCCGCAGCTATCTATACCTTAAATCCGCAACTATCTTCTACTGCAAAGCCAATACCATGTCCGACTACCGGCGGATGCACGTCATTATTGGGAATGCTCGTTTTTCGATACTCACCGTCCGCCAGCTGGCGGACGTTTGCGTGTCTCAAAACTGCGCTACGCCAATACTAACGCACATTATGGCTTTTCGCTACGAACATAATTGCGGATTTAAGGTATATATTTTTACAGCCATATTTTTACATTTCAGGATAGCCCGTAATTTCTCTGATTTTTTTATGTAGGGGTTCTAAGCGTTTAAAC
>JALSLF010000245.1 GCA_026988445.1 Bacteroidales bacterium | reverse complement strand
ATTTAGATACCTTATCTAAATCAATATCCTTTATTTTTGCATAAGCGTTTTCATAGCAATCCCAGGATGTGTTAAACGACTGTAAGTGTAAATTTGTGATTTCGTTAATAAAAAGTTGGTGATTGGAATTTTTTACACGTTTATAAAATCTACCTTTAAATGATACCGGTTTAATTGGATATTCTTGAACTCTGAAAATTACTAAATCTTTACCATTAATTTCTTGCACTTTACAATCAGGGATAACTGCCGGCTCTGTTTTTTGTTTAATTTCATTAAGCCAATTTTGAATAGTTTCTTCATTAATATCAACCCCCTTGATTTGTCCGCTATTTGAAACCCCTATAATGATAATTCCTCCTTTTGTGTTCACAAAAGCATTAATCGTTTCAATTGTTTCATTATTAAACGATTGCTTAAATTCAACAGTTTCATTTTCGCCTTGTGTGATTATATGTGCTAATTCTTTTTCGGTCAATTTAGCTTAAAATAAGTCCGCATTTTTAAATTCCGGATTTTTTTTATCTTTTTCCGATAAAATTATATCCGTTGAATTAATTTTCCAATCAATTGCCAAGTCTTTATCATCAAAAGCAATTCCACGTTCATATTCAGGAGCATAAATATTATCTATTTTATATTGGAATATTGCTTTTGTGCTTAAAACCACAAAACCGTGTGCAAAACCTCTTGGAATAAATAATTGACGCTTATTTTCTGCCGATAATTCAACAGCAACATGTTTCCCGAATGTAGGAGAATTTTTCCGAATGTCCACGGCTACATCCAATACTTTTCCTTCAATTACCCTAACCAATTTTGCCTGGGCATAAGGTGCTAACTGATAATGTAAACCTCTAAGCACACCATAAACCGACATGGACTCATTATCTTGAATAAATTGAGTTTTCAAAATGTTTTCTTCAAATTCTTTTTGATTAAAAGTTATCATAAAATAGCCTCTTTCATCACCAAAAATTTGGGGTTCTATAATGATTACTTCCGGAATTTCTGTTTGTATAAATTTCATTGTTAAATGCTTATAACTTGTTCGACTATAGGCGGATTGTTGCTGGTAACTGGTCTTTGGTTGCATACGCTATACGATTACCAATATTCCAATTATCCAATTTTTAATATGATTAGTGCGTTCAAATGTCTTTACAAATGATTTGAAGTTCCAATTATCAATTATCTAATCAATCAAAGATAAAAGATATTGACCATATTGATTTTTTGATAAAGGTTTTGCTATTTTTAATAATTGTTCATCATTAATGTATCCCTTTGCATATGCAATTTCTTCTAAGCAGGCAACTTTTAAACCGGTACGGGTTTCAATGGTTTCAATAAAGCGTCCGGCATCAATTAAAGACTCATGTGTTCCCGTATCTAACCAGGCATAACCTCTTCCCATTAATTCAACTTTTAAACGTTTCCTTTTTAGGTACTCCTGATTAACCGTGGTTATTTCCAACTCTCCACGGGCAGAAGGTTTAATGCTTTTGGCTATTTCAACAACTTCATTAGTATAAAAATATAAGCCAATAACCGCATAATTTGATTTTGGATGTTCCGGTTTTTCTTCAATTGAAATCACATTTCCTTGCTTGTCAAATTCAGCAACACCATATCTTTCAGGGTCTTTTACCCAATATCCGAATACTGTTGCCGTTTGATTATTTTGTACATTGGCTCTTGCATTTTTTAACAAATCGATTAAACCGTGTCCGTAAAAAATATTGTCGCCAAGTACCAAGCAAACATCATCACCGGCAATAAATTCTTCGCCAATAATAAATGCTTGTGCCAAACCATCGGGCGAAGGCTGCTCTTGATACGAAAATTTTACCCCTAATTCTTCGCCTGTACCGAGAAGGCGTTTAAAAAAAGGTAAATCAACAGGTGTAGATATAATTAAAATTTCTCGAATACCTGCCAACATCAACACCGAAATCGGATAATAAATCATCGGTTTATCATAAACAGGCAATAATTGCTTTGATACACCTTTAGTAATGGGGTATAATCTTGTGCCGGAACCTCCGGCAAGAACAATTCCTTTCATTATTTTTTATGGATTAAGTGAAGTGCTTTTCTTCTGATTTCAAGAATCAATAGTGCAAAGAAAACTAAGCCAAAAATAATACCTGTTGTAATAGCTACGGTTTTTATTAATGAACGCCCTTTTATTTTTGCCGGTTCAAATTGGCTGATTGGTTCAAAGCCACTTAAACGGTTTAATTCGGATATGTATGTTTGCTTTCTTGCCGTAAGTCCTAAAATATCATTATGATAAAAATTATCAATCTGATCATTACTAATTACAAAAGTTCCTTTTTTTATACCGGGTTTTTCAGCTGCATTTTTCAGCAATGCTTTTTGTAGGCTATCTAGTTTTATGATTTCTTTTTCTGTTTGCTTAATTAGCACATTCAGTCTGTTTTTGTTTAATAGAAGCTCGTCAGCAACATAAGAGTTATTATTAATGTAGTCTATTAGGTTTTTAGTGAATTTTGAAATGTTTAATGTATCTTTATAGTGTAGTTCAACACTGATTGTAGTAATATCATTTTTTAATGTTT
>JALSLF010000244.1 GCA_026988445.1 Bacteroidales bacterium | reverse complement strand
TATATTTACTTTCCAAGGAAATAAAAATTCAATTCCCGAAAATAATCAAATTTGCCTATGCAAAAAGTATTGAAAGCAATTTGGAAGGAAATATAGATACCATTCCAAGCTTTATAGTAAAATGGAACAATTATGCTTGGCGTGCACAGCGCAAAGAACAAAAACAAATATTAGAAAAATGGTTAAAAGTACGTTTGCAATTAGATACCATACAAGTAATTGAAATCAGGTAAGTTTGTGGGTAAAATGCTGATACACTATTATCAAAACAGGATAATTTCAAGCTAAATTATCCGCTAAATGTATCATGCACCTTTGGTGCTTAGCTGTTTGTTAAAACACTACAACACCTACCCTTTCAGGATAGGCTAATATATTCCGCACCTTTGGTGCTCAGAAAGCATCTTTATTCTTTTTAGGTACTAACACAAATTTAACAGGCAAAATAAAAGAAAATAAGCAGTTCAACCTTTGCCACAGGAAAAAACATGTCCGACTACCGGCAGATTAGTGTTATGAGTGCTCTTTATGGTAAAACGAAAACATCCAAGATGTTTTAAACATCTGTGTTAATCAGCGTTAATCTGTGGATAAAACATTAGTCGTAGGCAGGCTTAGTGTTCTTAGTACTCTTTGCGATATTTATGCTTAAAAATACAAACTTCAAAAATGTTTTAAATATCTGTGTTAATCAGCCTTTATCTGTAAAAAAAAACTACTACCAACGGATATCTGTATTAAACATTTGCCTTAGGCAAACTATGTCAGACTACTGGCGGATTAATATTCTTTGTGCTTAAAAACAAAAACATCCAAGATATTTAAAATATGTCCGGTAAGCAATCTAAATGCAATATATATTTTTCTACTAAAATGGTAAAAACAAAAAAACAATTTGATGCAGAAAGCAAAAATAATCCGCCGGTAGTCAAACAAGTTTTAACAATCCTTCTGTAGCAGGAAAAATTTTAACAATTTTCCTACTCTATTAAAAAAAATGTTCCACGTAGAACAATTAATTAAATTTTTTAAGTTTCTACATATTAAAATTCAAGTACAATGACAAAGCAAGTGTAAAAATATTCAATTCTCGTGGACTTAAAGTCAAAGAAAAATGGAAATATTTAATTGATTTACAAGAAATTGGACAAAATTTAAAAGGGTACACAAAAAATGCATAAAAAAAGCGAATTTCACATAAAACTTTACTTTTTAAAATAGTCGCTAATAAGCTTTGCCTTAGCAGCACCAATAAGATTTTTTAGCTGGTCAAAATCGGCATTTTTAATTCCTTCAAAATTTTTAAAGCGAGCATACAAAAGTTCAATAGTTTTATTACCTATACCCGGAATATATTCCAATTCGGAATGTAGAAAATTTTTAGAACGCATTTGACGATGAAAAGTAATTCCAAAACGGTGTGCTTCATTTCGTGCATGTTGTATCACCTTCAAAGTCTCAGAATTTTTATCCAAATATAGTGGAACCGAATCACCAGGAAAATAAATTTCTTCTAATTTTTTGGCAATACCGATAATGGAAATTTTTCCTCGCAAATTTAATTTTTCTAAACTTTTTAATGCAGCACTAAGCTGACCTTTTCCACCATCGATAATAATTAATTGGGGCAAATCATTTTTTTCATCCAACAGACGTTTATATCTACGATATATAATTTCCTCCATAGACGCAAAATCATCAGGACCTTCTACAGTCTTTACATGAAAATGGCGATAGTCCTTTTTATAAGGTTTCCCATTTCGGAAAACTACACAAGCAGCAACCGGATTTGTACCCTGAATATTTGAATTATCAAAACATTCAATATGACGCGGTAATGCAGGTAATCTAAGGTCTTTCTGCATACGCGATAAAATTCTCTTTGTATGCTTTTCGGGGTCGATATTTGCGCGCTGTTTATTTTTTTCAAGCAGATAATATTTAACATTTTTTTCCGATAATTCTAACAATTTTCTCTTATCGCCAATTTTAGGAACGATAAATCGAACACCTTCCAATTTAGTGGAAGGAATAAAAGGAACCAGAATTTCTTTAGCAATACTATTGAATTTTTGCCTTATATCGACTATGGCAAGAATTAATAAATCACGTATATCCTCATCTAATTTCTTTTTAAGTTCAACAGTATGTACCTGAATAATTGAGCCATTAACAATCTTCATAAAATTAACATAAGCATATTGTTCATCGTCTATAATAGAAAAAACATCAATATTATTGACAGAAGGATTAACAACTGTTGATTTACTTCGGTAATTCTCTAATAATTCAATTTTCTCTTTTAGCGATTGAGCCTTTTCAAATTCAAAATTATCCGAAAATTTTAACATATTTTCCTTCAAATTTTGAATAACTTTACGGATATCTCCCTTTAAAATATAGGTAATTTCATCTATATATTGATTGTATTTTTCTTCATTTTGTAAACCCACGCAAGGAGCATTACAATTCTTTATATGATATTCTAAACAGACTTTAAACTTATTAGCCTGAATATTTTCAATAGTTAAATTATACTTACAAGTTCTAAGCCGGTATAATTGACGAAACATATCTAAGATAACACGTACCATACGAA
>JALSLF010000243.1 GCA_026988445.1 Bacteroidales bacterium | reverse complement strand
GACAGGAGCTATCGCACGCTGTCAGGTTTTGCATTGTTAAATTTTATTTCCAAACATTAGTTCGCTTATTTTTTCTAAATCTGTTTCGCTTAATTCTTGATAGTATCCGTTTACTTTTGTTTTTATCATTGCATTTACTATTTCTTCTTTTTGGCTTTCGTCAATATTTATATCCTGCAATTTTACAGGAGCTTTTATTTGCCGGAAAAATGTTTCGAGCTTAACGATAAAGTCATCGCATTCATTTGTATTAAAAATTAAATTTGATAGACGTTTAATTCTATCGGGAATACGGTTTTTCATTAATTTAAGCCATGCGGGATAAGCAATTGAAAGGCTTGCTCCATGAGGTGTATCGTACAAAACAGATAAAGTATGACCTATTGCATGTACGCCCCAATCACCACTTCCGGCACGACCATAAGCCGTAGTTCCGTTTAGTGCACTGGTAGCTATCCACATAATATTGGCTCGATAATCGTAATTATCCGGCTCTTTTAAAACAGGCAGTGCATACCGCATGGCTTCTTGTACAATTGCTTGAACAAAACGGTCGGATAAGTCAGCTTCGCCTGCTGCAAAAAAGGCTTCAAAACTGTGTGCAATTAAATCTACGATTCCGTAGGCTGTATATTCAGGCGAAACCGAAAAAGTATAAACCGGGTCAAGAAATGAATGTTTCGGGAAAATCAAAGGATTTTTATGTGCCATTTTTTCGCCGGTTTCAGGGTTTTGTACCACAGCAAACATATTCATTTCGCTACCTGTTGCAGCCAGCGTAAGTACGGTAATTATCGGTAAGCTTTTTTTGGGAAACGCTCTCATTTTCATTACTTTCCATGCATCTAAATTTTCAGGAATACAAAGAGCAATCATTTTAGCAGAATCAATCACACTGCCACCACCAAGAGCAATTACCATATCTACTTGTTTTTCTACACCAAGTTTTATTGCATTTTGCACATCTTCAATTAGCGGATTAGACTTTATTCCACTGTATTCGGTAATTTCCATTCCAAATTTATTCAACTGTGCCACAACATCATCGTACGAACCGTTTTTCTTTACCGAACCTTTTCCGTAAACCAGTAATACTTTGTTTCCGTACAGTCTTACCGTTTTTCCTAAGTCGGAAACTACCTCTTTCCCAAAATGCAATTGAACGGGATTATATGCCACAAAGTTTTCCATACAAAATTTTTTTATTAATTTGTAAGCCGTAAAGATACTTCAATTTGAAAAATAATCCTTTAAAATGGATAAAAATCAGAATAAAAAATATCAGGAAATTATTAACAATCTTGAAAACCAGATAATTAATTTAAAGTCTGAATTAGCAAATTCGAAAAAAAACGAATTTGAATTTCGTAAAATTGTAGATGATGCAGGTGCATACATTATCAAAATTTTTAAAGATTATCGGATTGATTATGCAAACAAGTTGGCAAAAACACTTTTTAAACCTGAGTTTGGTGATATTATTGGTAAAAACCTGCTTCAAGTTTTAATTGGTGGTCAAATTGAGCATGGAAATGGTAAAGGTTCACAATTTAAGGAAATATTTTCAGCACCATATAAAAGCAGTAGTTTTACATCAAAACAATATACCCTAAATGATGAAAAAATATGGATATTATGGAACAGTAATCCAAATTTTGATGCGCAAGGTAATTTTTTATACTATACATTAATAGGGAACAATATCAGTAATAAAATTGAAAAAGAGTCGCTAATAAGAAGTCATAAAAAAATTATTGAAGAAAAAAATGAAGAACTACGAAGAATAAATAAAGAACTAAACCAATCATATAACCGGCAACAAGAGTCGCTTGAAAAACTTTCACAAAGCGAATTACGTTTTCGTATTATGGGTAAAAGCATTCCTTTTGGTATTTTTATTAGCACACCAACGGGGAAAAATAAGTATGTAAATCTTTTTTATCGTAAACTATGTGGTATAAATAAAGAAAAAGCCCTTGAATCAGACTGGTTAGAATCAATTTATCCCGATGATAAAGAAAGTGTTACAAAAAGATGGCTTTCAGCACTCCAAAAACCCGAGATGAAATTTAATATGCGTTACCGGTTAAAGAATAAGCAATCGGGAAAAACCTATAAAGTACACACGATTATAAAAGAAATGCGGCATGAAGATAAATTATTAGGTTATGTTGGGGTTATTGAAGATATTACAAAAACAGAACGAATATTAGATAAATTGCGTAATTATGAGCTGATTATTCGAAATTCAACCGAGATGATGTCTTTAATCAGTCGCGATTTCAGATATCTTGCCGTAAATGATTCGTATGTAAAAGCACACGGTTTAAAAAAACACGAAATTGAAGGGCGAACATTTATAGAGCTATGGGGAGAAGAACTGTTTAAAGATAAAATAAAAGAAAAATTTGAAGAGGCATTTAAAGGTAAAATTGTTCGTTATCAAGAATGGTTTGATTTTGAAAACTTGGGTAAACGTTTTATGGATGTTATTTATCAACCTGTTTACGGACGAAAAGGGGTTGTAGATGCATTAACTGTTAATACACTGGATATTACAGACCTTAAAGAAGCTCAGTTAAATCTTGAAAAAGCGATAAAAGAAGCCGAAAGAGCCA
>JALSLF010000242.1 GCA_026988445.1 Bacteroidales bacterium | reverse complement strand
AAGGGCTTCGTTTACCCATTGTTCTACACGGTCAACTTCACGTGGAGAAATCAATGGACCTACTTCTGTTTTTTCGTCCATTTGGTTACCCACAATTAGTTTGCTTGCCTTTTGTGCAAAAATCGCAGAAAATTCATCAATAATATCTTCATGAACAAAAACTCGTTGAACAGATACACAAACTTGTCCGGCATGATAAAATCCGCCTTTAATTAATGCCGGTATCATTTCATTAAAATCAGCATCTTTTTCTACTATAACGGGTGCAGAACCACCGTGCTCCAATGCACATCTGGTTCCGGGCGAAAGTTTAGAGCGCAAATACCAACCTACTTTTGATGAACCGATAAATGAAAAATAATTTACTCTTTTATCGGTAACTAATTTCTCTGCAAGTTCATTATTGCAAACAATAACTTGACACCAATCTTGAGGTAAACCGGCTTCTTTTAATAGCTCAACAAAATTTAAACAAGATAATGGGGTACTTGAAGCAGGCTTTATAATGACCGGACAGCCTGCTGCTATGGCTGTAACTGTTTGATGAACTGTTAAGTTTAATGGATGGTTAAAAGCACTTATGGAAACAACCACACCAATAGGTTCGCGTGTGGTAAAAGCAATTCTGTTTTCTGATGCTTTTGTCAAACCCATAGGTATTTGCTCGCCTTTTATCTGCCCAATGTGTTCAGCAGCCAGTTTTACTCCGTTAATTGCACGCAAAACCTCAACTTTACTATCTTGATAGGGTTTTCCGCCTTCTTGTGCAGCAATTTTTGTGAGTTCCTCAATGCGTGTTTTCATAATTTCTGCGGTACGCTCTAAAATTGCAATACGCTCGTGAGCCGGTATCCAGGCCGATTGGTCTAGAAAGAGTTTATAGGCTGTTGTAAGCGCATTTTCAATATCTTCTTGTTTAGCCAAAGGAATTTCTTTGATTAAACTTTGATCAAACGGTGATGTAACTTTTAACATTTTTATTTAAGTTTTCGTTTTTTATATATCCAATATCCTAAATAAATCCAAAACAAAACTATTGAAATAATTGAAATTAAGGATGTTAAATAGTAATACTGCGGAATAAAATATAATTCAATATCATAATTCCCTTTGGGAAGTACTATTCCGGTAAATCCTATATTGGTACGATATAGTTCTTTTTCATTACCATTTACTCGTATTTTCCAGCCTTTATCGAAAGGAATGGTAAAAAACAGCATTTTTGTTTTTGAAAGATTGATTTTACCTTTTATCTCGGATTGTGAAAATTTGCTTATTTGAAAAGTATCTTTTTTTAAGTGGTTTATCATATGCTCATAAATTTGGAAATTAAATTTTTGAGCAGGAATAAATAAGGAACTGTCTTGAATTGATATTTTTTGCAAATCGTTAAGCTCATGTTCAGGTATATCGTTTTTATCGTAAACAAAAGCATTTAGTAAGGCAATTTGATTTTCAAAATTATTAACACAAAGCTTCTGAAAATTGAAATAATATTTTTGAGTAATTTCCTTACCCAATATATTTTCTATTGCTTGTATAAATTGTTCTTTATCCGAAAATTCAATGCCAATCAGCGTATTTAATTTGGGTAGTGCTTGTTGCCATAGTGATATATCGCCATTACGCATAAAAATTTGTTGCAGATTATTTAATGCGGGCGGTGTAATTTGGTAATGGACAAGTGATTTATAATCTTTAAAATCAATATATTTATCATAGCTATAGCCAAAAGGCAGATAAAAACGGTTTTTTAGTATAAAAATTCCGTTTTGAACAGATAAAGAGTCAAAGCCGAAACGCATCATTTCCGGTTTTTCAGATTTACTGAAGAAATATTTTATGTTTCCGAAAGTCATCAAAAGCGGGTTTCCGCGAAAACCGGTAATCCAACGGGTAGATGTTTCATCGCCTCGGGGAATCAGACCGCTTTCTTCAAGAAAACGCACATAATTAAGCTGATTAAACGATGAGTAACTTGTTGTGCCGTAATATCCTTGTGCTAAAGCATCATTTAAGCTGCCGTGCTCGGCATTGCCCGATTGATAATCTTTTTCGCAACGGTAAAATAATGTCGGATCAATATTTTTCAGGTATTTAACAGCTTGTGGAGTACCGTCATTATAGCCTCCTGCGTTTTGAGTAAATTCTTTTTTTGTTACCGGTATGCGGTCGGCATAAGATGTATATGAAAACCGGCTTAATTCAAAAAATATAAGGACAGTAATACCTATTTGCGCATATTGTTTATATTGCATATTGCTCATTAATGCAATTAATGCAGTATAGGCTAACAATAATACAACAATTAATAATCGAAGATTATTATTAATCGTATTTTCGGGAATGGAAGTGTAAGGAAAAAATAATGCCATTAACAAAACACCCAATGTGCCAAGAAGTAGTTTAAAATTAATTTTAAGTGTTTTGTCTAATTGATTAAGTGCATAGATACTGAAAAATAGCAATGTGAATGGAATAAAAAAATCAAATCCGTAGCGGAAATAATCGCCTGTAAAGGCAAGTATAGCATAGCGTAGATATGGAAACAGGAGTGTAAGCAGCCAAAATCCGGCAAAAGCTCCAAAGATAATTTTTTTACGTTTATCAAGATATATAAAAACTTGGGGTACAAGTAGCAGT
>JALSLF010000241.1 GCA_026988445.1 Bacteroidales bacterium | reverse complement strand
TTTTTCCATTCATAAACTTTACTTTGGCTTTTCCAATCCCAATGTCCGGGGACCCATTGCCAGTTTCCACTTTTGGGTTTAGGCGGGCGTTCTACTTTTTCATGCGGTGCTTTGGGAATTTTATCGACTACCTGTGCATTTACATTTAAGGAAAAAAGCATTGATGCTGAAATAAAACCTGCAATAAGAATAAATTTTTTCATCGTTTATTTAGTTTTGTTTACAGAATAACGCATGAATTGTTTATTTATTATTGGGTAAATTGTGTGGTTATTTGTTTTGATGAATATCAAACTATTGATTTATATGTGTTTGCAGAAAATACTCAAGTATTGATATGGCAAATTTTTATCCACAGATAATTCATTGATGTATGCAGATGATTTAAACATCTTCGAGGTTTTTGTTTTAACCACAAAGAGCATAAAGGGCACTAATCCGCCGGTAGTCGGACATGGTTTTGCCTACGGCAAGGGTTTAAACCACAGATATACACAAATCCGCCAGTGGTCGGACACGTGCACACAGATATATTAAACATCTTCGATGTTTTTGATTTTGACCATAAAGAATATAAAGGATACAAATTTTGCCTAAGGCGCGGGGTTTAAACCACAGATGAATACTGATTAACACAGCTATTTTATTTTTTCACTGGTTAGTTACCGGCTACCGGCAACAAGTTACCAGTAACCAGCAACCAGTTACAATACTTACTTTATTCCACTAAATTCATTGCAAATAGGTATCCGTTTTTTTTACCGGAGCGTCAATCATATCTAAATAACTGAAAATCATGCCCCATCCTTAACTTCTTCGTTTTCATGTAAAACTGATTGTGTTCGTTGGGTTCTATTTCTAATGGAACATTTTCTACAATTTCTAATCCGTAACCTTCCAAGCCAACTCGCTTTACAGGATTATTGGTCATTAATCTGATTTTCCGGATACCTAATTCTCTGATAATTTGTGCTCCTACACCGTAATCGCGCTCATCATCTTCAAAGCCGAGTTCCAGATTAGCTTCTACCGTATCCATTCCTTCTTCTTGCAGTTTGTAGGCTTTAATTTTATTAAATAAGCCTATTCCTCTGCCCTCTTGGTTCATGTAAATTAATGCTCCTTTACCTTCTTTTTCGATTTTAAGCATTGCTTCGTGCAGTTGTTGTCCGCAATCGCAACGTTTTGAGCCAAAAATATCGCCGGTAACACAAGATGAGTGTACGCGTAACAATACCGGTTCATCTTCGGTAAACTCGCCTTTTATTAATGCTACATGTTCCAGCCCGTTTGATTTTTGACGGAAAGGAATTAGCTCAAAATTACCGTATTCAGTCGGAAGCTTTACTTTTACCCCTTTTTCAACTAATTTTTCAAATTGTAAACGGTAGGCAATTAAATCTGCTATGGAAATAATTTTCAGGTCAAATTTTTTAGCTATTTTTATTAAATCGGGCAGGCGTGCCATGGTGCCGTCTTCGTTCATAATTTCAACCAATGCGCCACCCGGTTTTAATCCGGCTAAGCGTGCCAAATCGATTGCCGCCTCAGTATGACCCGTACGGCGCAGTGTGCCTCTGTTTTTTGCTTTTAGCGGAAAGATATGCCCCGGTCGTGCTAAATCTTCGGGTTTTGTATCATCATCAACCAGTGCTTTTATGGTTTGTGCTCTATCGTATGCAGATATCCCTGTTGTACATCCGTGTCCGATTAAATCAACAGAAACCGTAAATGGTGTTTCGTGCAAGGATGTGTTTTTTCCTACCATTAATTGTAAATCTAATTCGGCACAGCGTTGCTCGGGAATTGAAGCACATATTAATCCGCGCCCGTGCGTAGCCATAAAGTTTACTTTTTCAGGGGTGATTAATTCGGCTGCAGTTATAAAATCCCCTTCGTTTTCACGGTCTTCGTCATCAACTACAATTATAATTTTTCCTTGACGAAAATCT
This sequence comes from Bacteroidales bacterium, assembly GCA_026988445.1. Lineage (GTDB taxonomy): Bacteria > Bacteroidota > Bacteroidia > Bacteroidales > NBLH01 > NBLH01. Next base: position 713 of record JALSLF010000241.1, on the reverse strand, counting down.
TCAACAGCTTCTTTGATACTATTGAGCTTTATTTCTTCTTTTGGTTGGTTCCCAGACATTTGATTTAACTCCTTTTATGTATTTTATTAAGCCTATTAATAAGCCTAAATTCATGTAATAGTAATGTGAAATAAAACGCAAAAGTATAATATGAAATCCGTTTTTTCGCAAAAAATAGTCAATAAATGGTATTAATAAGCTAAAAAACAGTAAAATCGTAAATACTTGATAGATAAAAGAAATTTTAAACAGGATTAATGTACAGATAATCAGTAAAATAATAAATATTGGCGTTAGCCAACGTAATACCTTATGCGAGAAAAAACTAAATGCTAATAAGTATCTTTTGCTAAATAAAACTTTATAAAATGTTTTTAGATTTTGAAAATTACCTGTTGAAATGCGTGTTTTCCGTTTAAATTCTGCGTGTATATCATCAGTTCCGTTATCATAAGCTATTGCAGCCGGATTGTTGATGCTCCAATAGTTTTTTTGCAATATTTTCATATTAATATAAAAATCATCTACTAAAAAATTACCGGGTACGTTTTCAAATAAGTCTTTTCTGATTGCATAAGCTCCTCCAAAAGGTCCCATCATTACTCCGGCAATTATGCCTTCTTTGTTTTTTACGCTTAACTCAAAATTTATATAAAATTTTTCTTGAATTGCTACTCCTTTTTTTTGAGTTTCTTGCTTTTGCAAATTACTAT
>JALSLF010000240.1 GCA_026988445.1 Bacteroidales bacterium | reverse complement strand
TTGATTTATTCCCAAACTCTTTTTTTATTTTTTTCATCTTTTGCCCTAAATGCTTGGTCTAAATCAATATCAAATTGGTTGGCTAAGTCTAAAAGGTAGCTGAATACATCGGCAAATTCTTCTTCAAGTTCGTTGTTTTTGATTTTTTTACCGCTTTCGTGATATAAATTTAAACGATTTCTGATGGCTTTTGCCAATTCGCCGATTTCTTCGGAAAAAAGCAGGAATATTTCTAAGGGATTGTTTTTATCCCAGCCGCGCTCTTTGCTAATTTGTTTTGTATAGTTTTGATAATCTATGAGTTGTGCGTTTTCTTTTAAATGTGCCATATTTTTTGATTTTTTTTGTAAATTTATCCTTTAATCTTAAAATATAGAATATTATGAAAAGAAAAATACTTGTTTTTTTGTTTTTGTTTAGTTTTTCAGGGAGTTACCTTGCTATTGCTCAGGGTGTTGATATTGATGTGAAATATATTGACAAGGAACTCAATGAGTGTATAAATGAACATCCTACTACGCAAGGCTCTGCCGATTGTATTGTTAAAGCAACTGCTGAATGGGATAAGATTTTAAATAAATATTATAGTTTGCTTAAAGATGTTTTATCGGATGAAGGAAAGCAAATTTTGGTGGATGCTCAACGCGAATGGATAAAAATGCGTGATAAGGAATTTGCATTGATTGACCAAGTTTATCATGTGGAAACCGGTGGCGGAACAATGTACATTTCGACGGCTCTCTATGCAAAAATGGAAATTGTGCAAAAAAGAGCTTTGGAACTGCAAACCTATTATGATTCGATTAGTATGGGATATTAATTGGATTGTTAAATTGTTCAATTGTTAAATGGATACCGGTTACTGGTAACTGGTAACTGGTAACTGGTTGCGGATTTATTAAGTTTTTGTATCTGTTATAATCTTAATAGATTTGTTAAACAATTAAAAGATACATTACATTTTTATTAATTCGGATACTTCTTGCTTTAATTTTGGTAAATGATTCAATGTTGTTTAGTTAACAGCATTTATTAATATATTGTACATTAATCTGTTATGTTTGTTACATTAATATTTTCTGTATTTTAATTAGTATAATTTTATATTTTTTCAATACTAAACAGGCTGAAAGCCAAATTTATACTAACCCAAGGGCAACGCCTTGGGATAAATCAAACACTATATAAAAGCACCCTGAAAGGGTAAATTAAATTGCACTTACAGTGCGAATGCTAATTTTATCTTCGTACTTAACCCAAGGCGTTGCCCTTGGGCTAAATTAACTAAGGCTTTCAGCCTTAAAAATCATTTTTTCGCTTAATGATACTAAATAAATTATTAATTTATTTCATTATCCATAAATAAGTTTTTTTGAAGAATCTATTGATTTTTTTTTCAACTGTATTCATTAATACAAAGATAAAGATTATTTAGGCACATATTCATTAATTAACTCTTGCAGTTGCGGAAAATAATCTAAACTAAGTTTTAACGCAAGAAAGAGTACTACAATAAAAATCAATACATTAAAAAATATGTTTACATTGGCTTTACGGTTTGATTTTTTAAGTTTTTTTATTACTTCGTTTTGTGTTTCGTCAATGGTTTTTATATCGTTACCAAGTTGAACTTGTACTTTATTCAGTTGAACGGCTGCATTTTCCAGATTTTTTAAACGCAGGGGGAAATCTACTTCCTGAATGGCTTGATTAAGTGTTGCGGTTGATTTTGCCAAGTCCATATAGCTGTCCATCAGTTTGTTGATGTTGGCTACTTGTTTTCCGTGTTTGATTGTTAAATCGCTTATTTGTTCGTCGTTCTTTTTTATGGTGTTTTCAAGCAAAGTATTATTTGCTTGTTGTGTTTTTATAGTTTCTACATGATATTCGGCAAAAATTTTCCGGATTTCTTCGGCTTGATTTTTAAAAAAAGCAGTAACTTCTTCAAGTTTTTCTTGAGTGTTTTTTTCCGAGCTGCTTAAAACTTCGTCGGTTTTTTTCTTGATATAGTCTAAGTGGCTTTGGTATTTTGCTTGAACTTCACGTATTGCTTTAATTACTTCGTTTGCTGTAGTTCCTGCTTTTTCAATTTGGTTTACCGCATTATCAAGTGCCGATAATTCATCTTGTATTTTTATCAGTTCTTTGTTAATCAGGTCGTTCATAATTCAAAATATTATTTTGTTGTGTAATTAAACTACTTTTTTTAAGAATTTTTTATTAAAATCGTGCATCCAAACGGCATGCATTCTTAACCACATAACGGGTTCGTATTTTTCTTTTAAATCGCTTCGGTTATCGTATAAATAATCTAAAAACGATTTAATTTCATTCAAATATTGATCGTATTCAAAATTTTCTTTTTGACGCATGCGTATAAATCCGCGTGAAATTTGGTTTAAAGCCGTATCTATTACTTTTTCATCTTCTGTACCGCTCATTAATTCGGCAAATGCATTAAGAAGTAAGGATATATAATTTTTCGGATAATTTTCGGCTATAAAATTTGTTGATTTTTTTAAATGCAGCCAATTATCGGTATAGTATCCGATATTGAAAATATAATCGTTAATGGTTTTAAAGTTTTGATTTTCATTGCTTAACGGAACTACATTCTCAATTGCCGAAAATTCCGTATTGGAATATCTTGCGGTAAAATAATTTGAAAAATACTCGTTCAGATTATGATTTGAATTTGTTTTATGTTCTGAATTTGCTAATTTTTCCAAGTTTTGCATCAGAATATTTACCGATTTTATACGCTCGGGCAAAATATAATCGTAAATATAATTTACATGTGCTTGTAAAGCATTTTTTATCGTATTCTTGTTTAATTCGGTATTCCGGTTTTTAATTTCAAGATATTTATCTTGTAAAATAAATTGTTTTACAATATTGTTTTGGTTTAGCAAGTAAATTTCAGGGCTTTTTTTCTTGATTTTCAGTTCAAAACGATATTCAACAGGGTCAATAGTAAAATCTTCGATTACACCTAACTTGCTTAAACGGTAAATGCTTGTAAAAGTTTCCGCTTTTGTTCTGATTTTGTAATACCGTTTTTCTACTTCTTGCTTTACATTTATTTTACTTGTTTTAATGCCAATTAAATTCAGTTCATTTAGTTCGTGATAAAAATCTTCAAATGTATTTGTTGTTTTATATATATTTTCTATGGCATCAGTAGTAAATGCTTGCGAAACATTTTTTTGAAGGAAAGCGGCAATTTCTTCTATTGCAAAATTTTCAAAAGCCAGGTAGTAGTTTGTTTGTTCTTTGGTTTTCATACCGGCAAGTAATGTGCTAATGCCTTTTTCTTGTACCGGTTTTTGTTTTTTTTGTAAGCAATTTACTATGTTCTTTTCTTTACATCGTTTTTTTATTTCATCAAGTACAAAACTAAGTCTTTTAATACTTTTTTGTGTTTCAAAAGCACTTTCTCCATACCGGATAATTAATGTTTTAAGGTCTATGTAACCGTAGGTTTTGTCTTCATCGGCATCAAGGTATAATCTTGCCGGATTATTTTCGGGTTGAAATCTTAATTCGATGCTTTGATTAAACTCATTTTTGAATAATTTGCGGATAATGTCTAAGTAACTGATTGCTTTAAATTCATTTTCCAATAAATCATTAATTTGTCCAAGTTCTTTTTGCTTTCCGCGATAGTTTTTTAACAGACTGTTTAATGCGAAATATTTATCGATATTAATTTTATCGTAAGGCAAATATTTTTTAAGTAAACTTTCTTCGGGAATATTTATTAATTGCCTGTCGATGAGTACCGAACAATTTGTTGTTTTTTCGTTATTTCCTGCCCTGAAACTTTGCTGAATAAAGGCTTCAACCGATGCCGGAATATTAAAATAAAAGATGTTGCGAATATCCGGTTTGTTAATGCCTATACCAAATGCTTTTGTTGCAATTAAAATATCTATTTCATTATTTAAGAATTTTTGGTGATCTTCTTCCGATTCTTCCGATAGGGAAATAGGTACACTATCGGCTCCGTCATTACTTGCGCCCCAAAATCTTCCTATGCGTAATTTGTCAAAATTTGCTTCCATTTTATCAGCTAAACCGTCGCCTTTTTCATCGGATATACCGGTTTCTCCGTAAGGTTCGGGACAAAAAATTAAAGTGGCATTATCTTGTCCTTTTGATATTCCTTTTGGGAATAATTCTTCCATTAAAAAGCTGAAATGTACTTGTTTTCTGCTGCCCGATAAATATTTTGCTTGTTTTACCGGCATATCAGGTTTAATGGCTGTGCCGGTAACATCAATTACTTTAAAATTTATGTTTTGTTCGCTTGATTTTGCAGAAACCGTATTTTTTTCTTCAATAAACAGTTCTTCGTAAATATCCCAACAAACATTATAACTTGCCGTTGCACTTAAAGCTTGAATGGGGGTAAAGCGTAAATTTTTCGGAACTAATTTTTTATGTGATAATTCGCCTAATTTATGATATTCCGGTCTGAAATCATGGCTCCACTCCGAAAGGCAATGCGCTTCATCTACTACAAGATATGCAGGATAAATTTTGTTTTCGGAAACAATATCTAAACTTTTTTGCATTTGTTTATGATGCATATATTCAGCTTCGGTAAATACAAAAAGTGCTTTTCCTGTTTCTATTGAATGATATCTTTCTTGAATTTCTTTTTGGCTCTTTACCGATGCATTTATATAATTAACAGTATCTATTCCGGCATTTTTCAATGCTTTAATCTGGTCGAGCATTACCGACATTAAGGGGCTGACAATAAGCGTAAAGCCCGGCTGTAAAAAAGCCGAAAGTTGATAAGCTATGCTTTTACCGCCTGCTGTGGGCAATAAGCCTAGACTGTTGTTTAATTGAAGGTTTTTTTCCAGCAATTCCAATTGTCCGGGCAAGAAATTTTCTTTACGGAATATATTTCGTAAAAAATGTTTTAAAGCTTCGCGCGCCTTATCTGTTTTTTTATCGTTTTTAATTCCGCTTTTAAAATCGTGATAACGAATAAGTTTGCCGGTAAGTATTTTTCTTTGCGAATTAATACTGTGTACCGAACGAATTACGGCTTTATTTTTTGCTTTTGTATAGTACTTTTTATTGATTAAACCGCTGCGTTGTAATACCGAAACATCAATAAGTAAATCAAATGCTTCTTCTTCATCAAAATTATCAATATTTTGAATATTTCCCGAATAAATGGTGTTTAAGCTCGCATTTTTAAATTCTTTTGTCCGGTAGATGCTTAAATTTATTTCGGGTAATTGTTTATTCTCTCCTTTAAGGGCAAAAAGTTTATTAAACTGTAATTTTAAATCTTGAATTGCCAAATATGCGCAAGGCACATCGCGTTCAATAATGCCTATGTTCCAACTTGTTGCCGAAAATTTTAATTTTTGGGCAAGTATATATTCAATAATTGTTTTTTGAATTCGTGCTACCGCAATAGGCGTTAAAGCCAGTTGTAATGCATCTAATCCGTCTTTGTTTTTATAAAGCGGGCTTCGGTAATTTTTTCCGATGGTGTCAAAATAAGGATTGTAGGTGAAATTTATGATAGGGCGCAATTCATCACTGCTATTTGCAAAATCATCGGTATTAATTTTAAAAGGAATATCCCAGCCTATTTCTCCCGCAAAAGTGGTTTTAAGTTGTTCAATTTCAAAATCATATCCCGTTTCAACGGGTGTGTCGTCTATTTCAATGCTTATACCTTTTACATTATTAATTTTATAAGGTATTTCAATAGAGAAATCTACTTTTTTTTGTAAAATATCTGCAAAGCGTTCTTTAAAATCTTCAGATAATAGTTTTCTTCCTTCACCGGCTATTGATGCATATGTGCGCTGTGTACTTATTAATTGAATAAATGCTTCGCCAAGATATTCGGGTAAAATTAACTGATGAAAATTATTTCTGAAATAATCATTAAAAACTTCGTTTTTATTATCCGCAAATTGATTTTCTTTATTTATACGCGGGTCAATAATGTGTAGTGCGCGATAAATTTCATCGGAAAGTTCAATTTTGTTGAACCGGTATTTAATTGAATTGTATTTGTCAAAAGTTTTTTCTGCATGTGCAAAAGTTGTGGAAAGCATTTCTTCAATAAATAAAGATGGATTTGTAGGTAATCCTCTCGTTATCAGATTATTGATTATTTTTGTTTCCGGTGCATATTTAAAATCGATAGGTTTAAGTGTTGCGTCCGTTTCTAAATCAAAATAGCAAAGTTGCTCCACAATTTTGCCTATTTTTTCTTTTTCTGCCGGATTAACAAACAAATCAAAAATACCGTTTAAAAAATATCCTGCTTGTAATTGTTGCATATTAATGAAAAGAATTGATACAAAGTAAATAATTATTTACAAAAAATCAAAAATATATATAATTTCAAGAATAAATCTTGCTTTATTTTTTACTCAAAATGTAAAAATAAATAATTTAATTTAAAGTTTACTAATTATACAATTATTTTAATAAAATATAGATTATATTTACATTTTTGCAAAGCTTGTTTTGAATTTAGTAAAAACAATTTGTAGTTTTGTGTTAAGATTTTGATTACACTGAATTTGGTAAGATTAAAGCCGTAATGAAAAAACATAAACTCAATATAAAAGGTACAGAGATTGCCTTGTTTTCAAAAAATGAAGATGATTTTATTTCTTTAACCGATATTGCAAAATACAAAAATAAAGAAGCAACGGGATTAGTTATATAGCATTGGTTAAGTGCCAAATATACAATTGAATTTATGGGTTTTTGGGAACAAATGCATAACCCTGATTTTAATGTTACTGAATTCAGTTACATTAGAAATGAAGCCGGTTCAAATGGTTATGTATTAAGTAGTAAACAATGGATAGAAAAAACAAATGCAATAGGAATAATCTCAAAGCCCGGTAGGTACGGAGGAACTTACGCACATAAAGACATTGCTTTTGAGTTTGGTTCGTGGATTTCGGCAGAATTAATAAAAAATAAAGTAGATAAAGGATTTAGATTTAATCAGTTAAGGGAAATAGCCCAATATCAAATAAATATTCTTGGAAATAAAAATTATTTAAAAGCGATAAAAAAGGCATCTGAAACAACATATATTGATGAACAGAAACGACTTGATAAATAAAATGTTTGAAAGTTCAGGCTTGATATCATTTTTTCTGTTTCGTTATCGTGATACAAAAAAAATTGTCCTAAATCGGTGCTTGTTAGCGGATGTTTTAGGTGTTTAATATCTAAAAAAATATACTTATGAAACCCGATATTCCTGTTAAATTAAATTTGCCTTATGCCGATGCGGTTTTGGTACTCGGTATTTTATCCGTTGCTTTGAGTTTTGCCGGTGCTTTGCCCGGATTAATCAGTGCTTTTATTGCTTTAAAACTAGCGGATAAACCAAAAGAACTCTACAAATATGCTCCTGAACTGTATCATAAAAGTTCTTATGGTAAAATTCGGGCAGGAATAGTTACGGCTTGGATAGGAATAGTATTCTCCTTATTGGTACTTATTTCTGCTTTAATTTTATACTCTTTTTTTCGTTGATTTTGGTGTTTGAGATGTTAGATGTTGGATGTTTGGTGTCGGGTGTTTGATGTTTGGTGTAGGGTGTTTGATGTTTGGTGTTGGATGTGATGTCTGATGTGAATAATTAAACCTATTTGGATACCTAATTTGTATCGATTACAGCAAGCATATTCTGTTGGATTATTGCTGTTTCCTGAAGTAGATAACCGCTTGATTTGTTAAAATCGCAATGCGGTTATCAACAGCTCGACACTTTTTTGTAATCAACTGACAAAGAGTGATTATCAATAGCCCCGACTTTTATGTCGGGGAATAATTAAGTAGCAAAGTAAAGGGCTTTAGCCCAATTTAATTTTTGTCAAACAAAAAATTTAACGAACTATTATACATCGTCAAGCGAAAAGGCTTTGTACTCAATTTTGTAATTTTTCAGTTCATGAAGCAATTTCTTCGATTTTTCTTTTAATAAATCGATTGATATACGGCTTTTATTTAACTTTACTTCGGCAATTAGTGCTTTTTTCTCCTTTCGGTTAACTGCTACAATGTCAATTTCGTTTTTGTTGCCTTTTTCCCAATAGGTTCCTATTAAATTGTATTGTTTGCTTTCGGAAATCTGTTCTATAAAATATTTTTCAAGAAATTTTCCGCTAAAACTATCAAAATCGCGCTTGACAATGGTTTTTATATAATCAAAATTTCCAATTTCAATGGCACTACGGTATTTGTATATAAACCGAAACCAGAAGTTTAAAAAATTATCTTCAATTTTATATTTTACGCTTCTGCTTCCGGGTTTACTGAAAATGGGTTTAATTTTTTTTATTATGGTGTATTCAACCTCTAAGCGGTCTAAGTAGCCTCCTATATTTTTTTCTAAAACAGATTCAATTTCGCTTCGTGATGTTTTTGACGATGCCAGCAGTGATAATATAGAAAAGTAGGTAGTATATTCTTTCCCGAATTCTTCAATAAGAATATTTTTCCCTTCATCTAATAAATAGGAATTTTGCCTGAAAATTTCGTCAAGCATTTTTTCAAAACTAAGCGAATTCTTATCAACAAAGAGCTCAACATATTTTGGAATACCTCCTGTTAAAATATAAAATGCTAATAAATCTTTTGCTGTATATGACTTATTATATGTTTGTGATATGTTTTTTAATATTTTGATACTGAATGGTTTAAGTTGTATTCTTTCTGTGGCTCTCCCAAATAATGCTTCTTTTGAATTTTCAAAAATCTTTTTCATTAAATAATAAATTGAACCGGAAACAATCAAGTTCATTTTACTTTTGTCTTTATTCAAATCCCATATTTTTTGCATTTCGCTGTAAACAGCCGGGTTTATCGTCCAAAATTCTTGAAATTCATCGATAATTAAATTTATTTGCTTGGTTTTGGAATAATCCATTAACAAGGCAAATAAATCTTTAAATTCTGTTATTGTACCAAATACGGGAATGTTTAATTTTTCTTTAATATCTATTATGAAGTCCTGACATAAAAGAGCTTCACTCTTTTTAGTAACAAAAAAATATAAAAATGTATCTTTTTCTAATGATTTTAAAACAAGTTTTGTTTTACCAATTCTTCTTCTTCCTACCAAAACTGTAAATTGTGCTGTTGTACTTGCTTGCTTTTTGATTTTTTCAAAAAGCGTCAACTCATTTTCTCTATTAAAAAACTTCATTTTGTTTATATTAAAAATTATAGTAATGTATATTATAGTAATGCAGGTTACTGTAATGTGTGTTACAAATATATCAATAATTATTTAAAATGCAAATTTTACCGATATCTAATATTTTTATAACTTTACCTTTTACAAAATAATAGTATGAGCAAATATATTTTAATACCGGTTTTTTTATTAAGTCTGTTTGTTGCAAAAGACATTTCAGCACAAACTGCCGAAAAAGGATTTTTACACCTTAAAAATCAGGAATACAAACAAGCGATTGAAATTTTTAAAAAGTTGATTGAGAAAAAAAAGGAAGTTATTCCTGCAAAATACGGACTTGCCTTAGTCTACTCTGATGATAATAATCCGAAACCAAAATACAAATCGGCATACAGAGCGTTAACTTATATTGAAAAAAGATTTCCTAAATTTTCAGAAAAACAAAAAGCAGAATACAATTCTAAATACGGATTAAATGAAGGCAATTTAAATGAATTGAAAATAAAAATTGTTTCTAAGGCTTTGGAAGAAGCCTATCAAAGCGGCTCAACCGATAAGCTAAACGATTTCAAAAATTTTTATAAGGATAGTTTGGCTATAGACCAAGCACAAAATTATCAGTATGAATTGATATTTAAAGATTGTAAGAAAAGAAATATCATTGAAGTATATCAGGATTTTATTCGTAAATTTCCGGATGCTCCGCAGGCAGACAGTGCTCAAATTCTTGCCGATAACTTGATGTCTGATAAATTTAATAGACTGGTTCAAGATGGTGATTATCAGTCGTTAATGCAGTTTAAAAATGACTATCCCGATTTTAAAAATCAAGATAGCTTAGATAAAGAAATTAAAAATACTTATCTCGCACAAGGCTTGTATTTAGATGCTCCTTTTAATGAGAAAGCTATGCCGGATTATGTGCGATTTATCAAAATGGCAGCTCCTTCTGAATTGGCTTTTGTTGCTTTGCAGCGGATTTTAACAAAATCATTAAAAGAAAAAAATTGGCAAGAGAGTATTAATATTTTAAATCGTTTTAAGCCTTATTTCCCAAATGAGAAGCGTATTGATAAAATGATAGAGCTATTAAAAGCTCCGGAAGAAAATATTAAAAGAGTAGCTTTAAGTGCTGTTATCAATACCGATAAGCACGAATATGCGCCTGTAGTTACTGCCGATGGCAAAAGCCTGTATTTTTGCGGACGCGGAAGAGAAGACAATATGGGGGGCGAAGATATTTTTGTAACGCAGTGGAAAAACGGTGAATGGACAAAGCCCGAATTAATACAAGGTCATATCAATACCGATTTTGCCCATGAAGCACCTTTGGCTATAACGGCAGACGGTAGCCGATTGCTTTTATTTTCGCATGCCGATATTTATTTTAGCGATAAGGGCGAGTACGGTTGGTCGCAGGCACGTATTTTTCCTTCGGTAAATACACCCGATTCTTGGGAAGCTGATGCCATGATTTCGGCAGACGGGAATGCTGTATTTTTTATTTCCGATAGAGAAGGAAATATAGGCAGCCGCCATGAATTTGGTGATTTTTTTCATGGTGCTCATACCGGAAATTCCGATATTTATGTATCGGTGCGAATAAAAAATCGCTGGAGCAAGCCTGTTAATTTGGGCAAAACAATCAACACGCCTTTTGCCGAACGCAGTCCGTTTTTACATCCCGACATGAAAACTTTATATTTCAGTTCCGATGGGCATGCAGGTTTGGGCATGTTGGATGTGTTTAAATCTACCCGATTAAACGATAGTAGTTGGACCGAATGGTCGGAACCTGTAAATCTTGGTAAAGAAATTAATTCATTTGGCGATGACTATGATTATAAAATAGCTACCGATGGAAAAACGGCACTTATGTCGGTTTTTGAAGACAATAATTTTGATATTTATCAAGTAGAATTACCGGTTTCCATGCGACCCAATGCTGTTGCCGTGATTTCAGGTACCATAAAAAACTCAAAAGGCGAAATTGTGAAAGCAAAAGTACGTTGGGAAAATTTAAAAACAGGGGAGTTAATCGGTTTTTCCGAATCGGATATCAAAACGGGGCATTACATAATTGTTTTACCGCTGGGGAAAAATTACGGATATTTTATCGACCACAAGGAGTATTATCCCGTTTCGGGAAATATTGATTTAACTAATCAAACCGATAAAATTGAAATCGAAAAGAATTTTATTCTTTATTCTTATACCGAAATTATTCAAAAACAAGTTGCCATACCACTGCGCAATGTATTTTTTGATTTTAATAAATACAATTTGAAATCCGAATCATATCCCGAACTTAATCGTTTAGTAAAATTTATTAAGAAGAATACGAATTTAACGATTGAAATCTCCGGACATACGGATAATAGGGGAACAGACGAATACAATAAAGAGTTATCGCAAAAACGTGCCGATGCCGTAAAGCGTTATTTAATTAGTAAGGGTTGTAAGGCAAATAGTTTAAAAGCCGTTGGTTATGGTGAAACTAAACCCGTAAGCGATAATAATACCGATAAAAACCGGGCAAAAAACCGGCGCGTAGAATTTAGGGTACTGAAATAAGTTTAGATTTAAACTAATATTTTGAAAATTTAAGTATAAATCAATGATAAAGAATGATTGGCGAAAATAAAATGAGAGCCTATGAAAATATCAAAAATATGATATTTTCTTTTCGGGGGCAACAAGTGATGATAGATAAAGACTTGTCTGAATTGTATAATGTTCCGACAAAAAGATTAAATGAACAAGTTAAACGAAATATAAAACGTTTTCCTGATAATTTTCGTTTTCAACTTACTGATAATGAAAAGAGTGAACTGGTCGCAAATTGCGACCGGTTTGAAAAATTAAAACATTCAAGCGTAAATCCATATGCATTTACGGAACAAGGAGTTGCAATGTTGTCATCAGTTTTACACAGTCAAACTGCAATTGAAGTAAGTATTAAAATAATGGAAGCATTTGTTGAGATGCGAAAATTTATATTGAACAATGCATCTATATTTCAACGACTTGATAAAATAGAGCAAAAACAAATTGAATATGAAAATAAATTTGAACAACTTTTTAAAGCACTTGAAAATAAGAGTTTAAAACCAAAGCAAGGAATTTTTTATGAAGGACAAATTTTTGATGCGTATAAATTCGTGTCCGGTTTGATAAGGAATGCCGAAAAATCCATTGTGTTGATAGATAATTATGTAGATGAAACGGTTCTGAACCTATTTAGCAAAAATCAAAACATTAGTGTAGAAATATTTACCAAAAATATTCACAAGCAGTTGAAATTAGATATTAAAAAATACAATGCTCAATATAAAACCATAAAATTAAAGAGGTTTGATAAAGCTCATGATAGATTTATGATTATTGATGATAAGGACGTATATCATTTTGGCGCTAGTTTAAAAGATTTAGGGAAAAAGTGGTTCGCTTTTTCAAAATTTGATATGGAGGCAATAAAAATATTAGGTAAATTAAAGTAAGAAATTTCAAATTAATAGTAAAGTGTAAGAATAATAAAAAATAATAAAAAACTTAATGTTATAGATAGTGTCATCAAAATATACTTATTTATTTTTCATAAACTTAACAATATCCCATATTAAAAAAACAAAACCAAAGGATGCAAGCATAAATCTTGAGAAATCTGCAAAGGAATGAAACCCGATATCTTTTGTCGAACCCCCAAAATATACTCCAATACGTAAAAGTAAAGCAGCTATCCAGAAAAATAAGGCGTATTTAATCACCTGAACTTTATCTTCTTTTTTTAATTTAAAAATAGACATAATAAGTGTTTTGATAAAACTAAAATTAGATATTTTCTTTTTTCTGTTTGTTTTTAATTAAATTATTGTATTGATATTTTATAAAATACCATGTAAATAAACCAAAAGCAATCACCTCAAATAAAAATTTAGCAATAAATTCAATAACAAATGCTTGTTCGTTGAATAAATGCAAATCATCCCAATCAAAAGAGAGTAAATTTAATGTTAAAGCAAAAATACCGCCTACTAATAAGGTATGTTTAACAATGCCTCTTTTTTGAGCAGCTTCCCATTCGGAAATGATTTTTTTTTCTTTTTTAGTCATCATGATGTAATCTTTTACAATATTATAATACTTATTTTAATCATAGTCTGTCCCATTTACGGGGCTTGTTTCATTTTATAATATTTGACTTAATACCCAAGAATCAAATTTTAATTAAAAATATCAAAATTTTATTAATAAGCCTAAATTTATACTGTAATTATTAAAATCAACATAGCTTTTTGTTGTTTGCTTCCCGTTATACCCGACTTTAAGTAACGGACTATTTAACGGAATATTCGCATTTTTACGTGTAAATACATTTCCTGAATCTTCTTCTAAAAAGAGTTTTTCATTTTGTTTGACAGGGAAAAAATATCCTCCTCCAAAAAATAACCATGTTCTCTTTTCCAGCTTATATTCTAAACTTATCATTGCTTTAATATTGTGCGAGCTATTTCCTATGCCAAATTTTAGCTGATTTGCATCAATTGTTTTGTTTCCAAATTCAAATTCTTTACTGTTTTGATATGTAGAAAAATAGCGAATAAACTTGTTGTAGGCATACAATAAACCTAATTTTAAAATCAAGGGATTTGTTTTTTTATTTAGCAATATATTATAAGCAGCTCCGGTTTCATAACTTTCTGTTTTTAAGTTATTTCCAAATGAACTATTTATTGCAAAAGTATATTCCCAACGATAATTCAGCTGATAGTTAAATTGAAATAAGAGCGCAATATTGTAGTTGATTTTGTTTAAACTTTCTGAAAATTCAATCAAATTATTATAATTTATTGAGTAATTTGCTTGTTCTGTATTAAACGGATAAAAACTTGCTCCGTAAATAAAATTAAATTGCGAAAGAATTTTTTTGAGTTTGTTGTTTTTTACATATTTTGTTTTCCGGTTTAATACTTCTTTTGATTTTGTTGTGTCATAAAGTTGAATTAATTGTTTTTTTAGCGCACTGTCTTTTTTTAATATATTATATTCTTGCCAATAATTATCTGATACATAATTTTTTGCTTTTTCAGAGAAAATATCACCGTAATTAATTCTATCTTTAAAAGGAATTGCTTTTACGGTATCTGTAAATATTTGATTACTAATATATTCTGACACAATTTCATATAAATTTTTGTTCTCATAAAACAATCTTTTACTTCGCGAATATTTATAATGCCATTTATTTTTATAAAAATCGTAACGTACTTTATTGATGTATTTAACAGCCTTAATTCCTATATTTTCTTTATTATAAGATTTTAAACCTCTGCTTGTACTTTCGTATTCAAAGCCAATATAGGCCAATGAATTTTTCGCAATATAAAATTTCCCTTTTCTTGTCCCTTTTAGGCTGTCGTTTTTAGTATCAAAATTTATAACATATACATCTTTTCCTTGATATTTTGTTGTTTTATACAAAGTATAATGGTAATTTTTAAAATATTTCGGATTAATAAAAGCGTAGCGGCGTTTTACGATATCTCCTGCATCGGCATCAAAAACACCGCCATAGAACCTTGAATATAAACTACTGATATCAGGAAATTCATTTACAAGCGATTTAATAATACGTACCTGCCCGTTAGCGGAACTGTTTTTATACGATGTTTTATAGGTTTCAATAACTGCTTCTGCAAAGTACAGATAGTTTTTTTGTGGTATTTTTATATACTCTCTGTAAAAACCTCTTATTTTAGTGGGTTTTGCAGGATAATTTTCAGGTATTTTTTTATATGCTTTGCTTAATAGTGTAAGTAATGCGCTATCGGGCATAATTATTATTTCGCCTATTTGTTTATCTTCGGGTTTTAAATAAATGTTTGTATTTTTCTTTATTTGCTTTATTGTTAAGCTCTTTGTTTTATAGCCTATAAACGAAAATTGAATAATGTTTTTTGAATATTTTTGCGGTATTTTCAGGTAAAATTTTCCGTTTTTATCGCTTATAGTGCCAATATTGCTGTTTTTTAGTTGAATATTGGTATAGGCTAATATTTTTTGATTAGCAGCATCAAAAACTTTACCGCTGACCGTTAAGAATTGTGCATTAATAAAGGTCTGAAAATAGAAAAAGAAAAATGGGAATATAAATGCTTTAATAAAATAGCGCAAAAATGCCGGATAGTTTATGTTCCCTTTTTTCTCAATTGTTTCCAAAAGTTTCAAAAGATTGTTTATTTGTACTGTATTTGTCAAATAGGCTTATCCACCCGTGTATAGTATCAAAGACCTACTATGCAAAATGATTATAAAGATAAATTCCTACGGATAGAATTACGTAAATAGTTAAAATAATATTGGTTCGTTTTAACTTTTTGTTTTGTGTTTTTAAGTTTTCAATTTCTTTGTTTAATGTATTTTCTTGCATGATTCATATTTTTTAGGTTTTAGACAATATGTTATGACAATCAGATTGTAAAAATAACTGTTTTTTTAAATTAACTCATTTATTAATGCAAGATTTTTATTTTGGATTGAACCGAAAATATTTTTTCTGAAATTTTCAAATTCTGATTTTTCAGTACTGTACTTAATGGCACCGTTTTCAAGCAAATGAATATAATCACAAATATTAGTTAAACTTTCAATAATATGTGAAGTGATAATGATTGTTTTTCCTGTATTTTTTAATGCAGAAAGAATAAGATATAAAATATTACTCATTTCAATATCCAAACCGTTATAAGGTTCGTCTAAAATAATTATTGGTTTGTTTTGTTTTAAGATAAAAAGTAAGGCAAGCTTTTTTTTCATTCCGCTCGAATAAGTATCAATAATTTTATTAAGCGGTAAATTGAATAATTGGTTCCATTTATTTAAATCAAAATATTGATTTTTTATGAGTGATAAATATTCTTTCCCTGTAATATTTGAATAAAAATAGTTTTCTGCAGGTAAATAAGCAATGTTTTTTTTGCTTATTTTTTCTTGATTGTATAAAATTTGACCGGAATCAATATTTTTTATTCCGAAAATTGAATTTAATAAAGTAGTTTTTCCGGCACCGTTCATTCCTACTATTCCATGAATTAATTTATCTTTTAAAATAAGATTGAGCTCATCAATTACTTTTTTATTTTTGTTGTATGATATGCTAATATTTTTAATTGTAATCATTTAGATAAAAATTTAACCGAGTTTTTGCTTTAAAGAAGATGTAAGCTGAAAATATCCACAAAACAGGGATAAAAATAGGAATAAAGAGCGAAATTGATGCAAACATTTGCATTAGCTGATTTCCGGAAATATTTGAAGTTGGTTCATAATAAGCATATTTTGAAAAAATAATAAATATATGTAAAGAAAGAAATATTAAATACTCTAATACAGGAATATACCAATATTCCGGATAAAATATGCTAAATAGCAAAATTAAAGGGAAAACTGTAATTGAAAATAAGAGAAAATGAGATTTTATTTTGCTATATATAAATTTATTTGAACTGAACTCAAAGGCTAACAGCATTGATAATGGTTCGGTTTGTTCATAAAAACTTAATAATACTAATCCTATTACAAATAGGCTGATTGGTACACTTGCCGGAAAGGGCGCACCAAACAATCCGATTAAGTAAGCGGTAATTACTATAAAAAAGTATTTCCGGATACCTGCTTTCCATTCGTAATTAATATTGGGTATAAATTTTTGAATTTTTGTTGTTAATGTATATTGCGTCTTTTTAAGTTTTATATTTGTAATTAAGCCGATAAATATAATTCCTGCAGATAGATAAGACCATTTGTTATAATAAATTAAAGAAAAAAACAGGGGTACGGAAAGCAAAAAATATTCTGTAAAAAGAATGTATTTATAATTGGTATAAGTGATTTTCAGGAAAAAAATATCTTTTCGTTTTAAATGGATTGATAAGATAAGAATAAGATACCCGCCAATAATGTATTTGTTGTATTTAGCTTGATTTATTGTGTTGATAATGAATAGATTAAAAATGGAAACTAACGAAAGTAATAAAACAATATAAACAAGTCCTGCCCCTTTTAAGGCATTCAATATCTGTACTAATCTAAGTTTTATAACAAGTATAGCATTTTTCATTATCGATTATGAAAATTTAAGAAAGAGAAGCATCTGCTTCTCCTTTTTTTATCTATTTTGCTTCTTCTTCCGATAAAAGTATA
>JALSLF010000239.1 GCA_026988445.1 Bacteroidales bacterium | reverse complement strand
ATTTATTTACCTTTTTTTCTATCACTAAAATAAGTGAAAATATTTACTTTTCAAACACTGTGTAAGATTTTCTTACACAGTTGTTTGATTTTTTTTCCATTTATTTACTTGCGGATTTAAGGAATAACAATAAGCTTGTTAAAGGTCGTTTTGAATGGCAAACTACTTGTTCTGCATTTTCGGTCTCAAAGCGAGATGTTGATAAAGTTTGTAAATACATTTTAAATCAAAAAGAACATCACCGAAAAATTACGTTTAAAGAAGAATATGACAAATTCATAAAGTTTTATGAAAAAACAATGCAAGCTTATCAATAAGGTAATAAGGTTTCTATCTCCTTGAATTATTTTTTCTACTAAGGTTTAAACTTTAATTATAAGGTCTTTAAAACTGTTAAAAACTTTTTAATCTCAATACCTTGTTGGCTCTTTTCTATATATAATCGCTTAATTTAGGTAAAAGCCGGTTAATCCTTAACTCACAAAAACATAAAATTCTACATAGCATTAATAATTGTATATCAATTATTTATACACACAATTTTTTTAATAAAAAATAAAAGTGTAAAAAAAACACTATAAAATTTTGAAAGTGTAAAAAAAACACTTATCTTTGTGTTGAAATTACAAATTAAGATTATGGAAAAAGAAAAAAAATATTGTTATGACTATCCGCGACCGGCACTCACTACCGATTGTGTTATATTTGGTTTTGACGGTTTAGCCTTGAAGGTGCTGCTAATAGAGCGTGGAATTGAACCTTATAAAGGAATGTGGGCATTTCCGGGGGGATTTGTTCAAATGAACGAAAGCACCGAGGAAAGTGCAAAAAGAGAGCTTCGTGAAGAAACGGCTTTGCAGAATGTATTTATCGAACAGCTTTATACTTTTAGCGATGTAGCACGCGACCCGCGAGGTAGAGTAGTTTCTGTTGCCTATTATGCACTGGTAAATCTAAAAGAGCACTCCATAAAAGCCGGCGATGATGCTAAAAAAGCAGAGTGGTTTCCCGTAAAAAACATTCCTACACTGGCTTTTGATCATGAAAAAATTTTCAGAATGGCATTGTATCGCTTAAAAGGTAAAATCAGGTATCAACCGGTTGGCTTTGAACTTTTACCCGAAAAATTCACTTTAAGCGAATTGCAATATCTCTATGAAGCTATTCTGGAAATTAAACTGGATAAACGAAATTTTCGCAAAAAAATAAAAAAAATGGATTTATTGATTGAATTGGAAGAAAAGCAAAAAAATGTACAGCATAAGGCTGCAAGCTATTACAAATTTGATAAGCAAAAATACGAAGAATTAACACATAAAGGATTCAACTTTGAAATATAAAACGAAATAGAGTAACGAATTATTTCACAAAACACCTTAGTATAAAATTTTAAAAAATAAACTCATGAAAAAAAATGCATTATTAATTATCGACCCGCAAAATGATTTTTGTAATCCCGGCGATGCCAATGGAAAAGGAAAAGGCTCACTTTATGTAAACGGTGCTGAACAAGATATGGAACGCCTTGCAAAATGGATTAAACTGAATAAAGACAATATTGATTTTATTGGCATTACCATCGATTCGCATCAGCCTAACGATATTTCACACCCGAATTTTTGGATGGACAAAAACGGTAATTTTCCTGCCCCGTTTACGGTAATTACTTCTAAAGAAGTAGAAGAAGGAAAATGGACGCCGCGTTTTGACCCTAAACGATGCCTTAATTATCTAAAAAATTTAGAAGCGCAAGGAGAGTATCCGCACGTAATTTGGCCCGTACATTGTGTGATTGGTTCCGAAGGAGCAGCTGTTTATCAGCCCTTAATGGATGCAATTATTGATTGGACCGTAAAAGGAAAATTCTACCAAACAGTTGCCAAAGGTACTTTCCCGTTTACGGAACATTTCGGAGCTTTTCGGGCGCAAATACCTGACCCTGAAAGACCGGAAACGCAGTTAAACCAGGCACTAATTAAAACATTGGAAACTTATCAAAACATTTATCTTGCCGGTGAAGCAAAATCGCACTGCGTAGCAAACAGTTTAAAGCAAGTCTTGGACGAAGCACCAAATTTAGCAGCCAAATTTATTGTTTTACAAGATGCTATGTCAAATGTAGCCGGTTTTGAAACGCTTGCAGACCCAATTTATAAAAAAGCTACGGAGATGGGTGTTCGGTTTTCAGACACTACTAAAAATATTGGTAATTAGTTGAATATTTAAGTAGTAATTGATATCAATTATCCAATTCCGAACAAATTTTAGTAAAAATCTTTATCTATACAGACAATATGAAATAAAATTATTCATTAAAAAATCAGAGCCATGGAAAAAATTAATATTAACGATTTGAATTTTAATTTAGACTTCGGGAACTTTAATCCCGATGAAATTGAAGTTGATGAAACAATCAACGCCGTATTCTTAATAGATGTTTCAGGTTCGGTAGCGGCGTATGTACAAGACTTAAATCTTGCATTTAATGAATTTACCGAAAGTATGCAAAAATCCCATATAGCTGATAAACTTCTGGTATCAATCATAGAGTTTAATCATGTCATCAATGTGGTAAACGGTTTTATGCCGGTTGAAAATATCAAAACTATGGATTTTTCAAAGAAAATCGAGGGAATGACCGCTCTTTACGATGCGGTATATGCAGG
>JALSLF010000238.1 GCA_026988445.1 Bacteroidales bacterium | reverse complement strand
TCAAAATCGTCTTCTGCCGATTCAACGGCTTTCCGAATAGCTTCATCACCTCCGGCAATTAAGCCAATTACTTTACCATAAGGCATTCCATAAGTAGGGGGTATTTCAGAAGCATCAAGAATACCCAGTCGCCCACTTGTTCCCGCACCTATATAAAATAAACGACCGCCTTTTTTCATACGCTTCACGATTTTTTTTACTAATTTTTCAATTTGCGGTATTGTTTTTTGAACTGCTATATGTACCGTACCATCTTCTTTATTAATATTTCTTAAAAGTTCTTCAATCTCCATTTTTTCCAGATGATTAAAGTTTGAGGGCGCTTCTGTTACATTATTTTTTTGTTCTTTTTGCATTCTTTATAAATTTTTCACGTATAATTAAATTTATGCTTATAAATATATTGCTTGTAAAAGCCCTGTGTCTAACTATTACTTAATATGTTTTAAATGATAATTAACTAAATCATTCAAAGGGCTTTTAATTATTTTACCGATTTTTAAATTGTTTTCTTTAAATATTGACTTCAAAATATCACTGAAATAATAGGCAACAGAACCTACAAAATGAATGTTCATTTCTTGATAATTTGCATATTTATAAACATTCCGCTCTAAAAACTCATTAAAACTTTCGTAAACTAAGCGGTACATCTGCTCATCTTCGATATGTTCGTAGATAAATTTTGAAAATCCGGCTAAAAATCTATTGGGAAAAGCTTCTTGATAAACTTTCCTTAAAATATTAGCTGTGTCCAGATTATATCTTTTGCGAAATTTCTCAGCAAGTGTATCCGACAACTCACGCTTTAAATACATGGTTATAAGCTGTTTACCAAGCACGGCGCCACTTCCTTCATCTCCTTGAATAAATCCGAGCGGAGGAATATTATCAACAATTTTTGCTCCATCATATAAACATGAATTTGCTCCGGTGCCCATAATACAAGCAATACCTTCTTGGTCGCCGCACAAAGCTCTTGCCGCTCCCAGTAAATCACTTTCGGCAAAAGCCTGAACATCTGAAAAAACACTACTTAAAATATGCTCCATTCGTGTTTTTTGTTCACCTACAACACCTGCACCATAAAAATAAACCTTTGTTAAGGTATTATTTACTTTAGATAGAACTTCATCTTTCAACTCGGTAAAAATTTGGTCATCACTCATATAAAACGGATTGATACCCGAGGTTTGGAACAAGAATGAATTATTCTTTCCCATAAATTTCCAATCGGTTTTTGTTGATCCGCTATCGGCGACTAAAATCATTTTCAATATTATTATTGAGCAGAATAAACTCTTACTCCATTAATAAAAGTATTTAAAACTTTAATTTTATATAATGTTTCCGGGGCAGAAGTCATAATATCTTTATCGGTAACCACAAAATCAGCAAATTTGCCACTTTCTATACTGCCTTTTTCATTTTCTTCAAAATTAGATTTAGCAGCCCAAATAGTCATAGCTTTAAGAGCTTCTTCTCTACTAATCGCATTTTCCGCTTCAAAACCGTTTTGGGGCCAATTATTTTGGTCTTTTCGCACAACAGCTGCATAAAACCCGAACAAAGGATTAATTTCTTCAACAGGAAAATCACTTCCCGTAGCTATCCAGCCATTTTGTTCTAATAAATCCTTATAGGCATAAGCATATTTTATCCGTTCACTTCCTAAACGATCTTCTGCCCAATACATATCAGATGTAGCATGTGTTGGTTGTACCGAAGGAACTATAGAATATTGACTAAACAACTTGAAATCTTCGGCTGCAATTACTTGAGCGTGCTCAATTCGCCAACGTTTATCATTTTTGCCTTTTAGATATTTTCCGTATAAATGTAACATTACCCTATTTGCAGAGTCTCCAATTGCATGAGTATTAATTTGATAGTTGTTTTTATAAGCCAAATGACATAAACTATCCAAAAAATCAATACCCGAAATCAAAAAACCGAAATTACCGGGGTCGTCATGGTAAGGATGTAACAGACATGCTCCTCGTGAACCCAGTGCACCATCGGCATAGAGTTTAATGGAACGAACATTTAAAAAATCGGTTTTATAAATACCTTTTTTGATAAAATAGTCGGCATTTTCTTTTGTTGGTGTAAGCATTGCATAAATACGCATTTTGAGTTTATTTGCTTTTTGTAAACTGTCTATTAATAAAACCGTAAATTTCTCAAGACCGGCATCATCAACGGTTGTAAGCCCCACTGCAAAACAATTATTCTGTGCATCAAGCAAAGCTCTTTCGGCAAGTTGTTTATCCTCGTGAGGAATAAATTTAAACATCAGTTCCATAGCATTATCAATCAAAACACCGGTTAATTTTCCATTTTTGAGAATAATTTTTCCTCCACTTACTTTTGTATTTGGGGTAATACCTGCAATTTTAAGAGCTAAATTATTTGCAATCAGTGCATGCCCATCTACTCTGCGTAGAACCACCGGTTTATCAGGGAAAAACTCATTTAGTTTTGTATTTACAGGAAACTCTTTATTTTTCCAGTCGTTTTGGTCCCATGCTCTACCAAGTATCCATTTATTATCAGGATGAGTTTTCGCAAAATCTTGTACTTTTTGTATTACTTCATCAAAAGACTTGGTGCCACGCAAATCAACATTTTGCAAACTCAATCCATATCCATAAAAATGACAATGCG
>JALSLF010000237.1 GCA_026988445.1 Bacteroidales bacterium | reverse complement strand
GAAGAAGAAGGAATTGGCTATGCCATAATTGCATCGCCTAACGAAACAAATACTTTAACAATAAAAAAAGATGATTTTGAAATAAAATTAGATAAAAATCACTACCGTGATGTTTGGTTTAAAACATCTTATTTACTCGAAACACATCAAAACAAACCGGAATTAGCAAAAGCCCGATTTGAAAATTACAAAAATCAGCCTTTAAGCTTTAAATTTCCGGAAAATTTCACAGGCAAATTTGAACAATACAGAATTAATCCGAAAAGAACCGGAAAAACCGGTATAAAAGCTGCAATTATTCGCGAAAAAGGCGTAAACGGCGACCGTGAAATGGCTTACTCAATGCACCTTGCCGGATTTGATGTAAAAGACGTACACATGACCGACTTAATTTCGGGACGCGAAAATTTGGAAGATGTAAATTTTATTGTTTTTGTGGGCGGATTTTCCAATTCAGATGTACTTGGCTCGGCAAAAGGTTGGGCAGGCGCATTTCTTTATAACGAAAAAGCCAATACGGCACTAAAAAACTTCTATGCACGCGAAGATACATTAAGTCTGGGCGTTTGCAACGGCTGTCAGTTAATGGTTGAACTGAATTTATTATATCCAGAACATAAAGAAGCTCCAAAAATGCTCCACAACAACAGCGGTAAGTTTGAATCGGCTTATTTGAATGTAGAAATAGCTGAAAATAATTCGGTAATGCTAAAATCTTTGGCAGGTTCGCGTTTAGGGATTTGGGTAGCGCATGGCGAAGGCAAGTTTTACCTCCCCGAAGGAGAAAAAGCCTATCATATCCCCATGAAATATGCTTATTCAGAATATCCTGCAAACCCAAACGGCTCTGATTTTGATACAGCAGCTTTGGTTTCCGAAGATGGTCGTCATTTGGCAATGATGCCCCATTTAGAGCGTGCCATTTTCACGTGGCAGTGTGCCGCATATCCCGAAAATCATAAAAAAGATGATATAACACCCTGGATAGAAGCTTTTGTAAATGCACGAAAATGGATTGAAGGGAAGTTATTTTAACCTATATTGATTTTATCAAAAAAAGACCTCCTTTTACGGAGGTCTTTAATTTAATTAACCAAAAATTTCACATATACAAATTACTACTGAATGGTTTCAGTCTTATATTTACTTTCACGCTCTTTTGCTTCTTTTAACCATAATGGCAACAGCTCTTCTTTGAATTTTGCTTTTTCTTCTTTCAATTTCTCCATAGGTAAACCGATAAATTCTTGTGCTTTCTCTTTTGTTGCAATATCAGGATAAGGAACTTCGCCTTCAAAGCCTAATTTCATAAGCAAACGAGCTAATTTAATACGTGTTTCTTGGGCGATATCAATTCCTGTTGCAACAACTCTGCTGATTTCAACCGGCGAATGGAATGAACCACCATGACTGGCAGCTGCATAGTCCCAGCGCCACTGTGCATGACGGATTCCCATTAGAATATCATGCATTTGTTGCTCAGTAGCACCAAGTTCCCAACATTTTCCTGCTTCAACATGGGCACGCACTAATAATTCTTCTAATTTATCTCTGTTCTCTATTATCTTATCTTGTCTATCGTAAACATTTTTTATTAAAGTTTCGGTTTCTTCACGGTGACAAACTTGACAAGAATTGGCAACATTATTCAAAGGACTTTGTATTTTATGATCGGTAAACTTAACACCACCCTCTGATTTATAGGGCATATGACAATCAGCACAAGACACACCGCGTTCAGCATGTATTCCGGTTAAATATACTTCGTATCCCGGGTGTTGCGCCTTTAACATAGGTGCTTTACTAATTTTATGAGTCCAGTCTTTAAATTCAATATTATCATAGTATTCTTCCATTGCCTCTGCACTCATACCTTTATCCCAAGGGAAAGTTAAGTAAGGTACTCCTTCTGCATCTGGTCTTTTTTTATCAAAATAATATTCTACATGACATTGAGCACACACCAGAGAGCGCATTTCTTGAAGGCTTGCTTTATTTATGTCTTTTCCTTGACGCTCAAAAGCTTCAATTAAAGCAGGTCTTGATATTCTCAAATTCATGGTTTCTGCATCATGACAATCGGCGCAACCAATAGGATTAACAACTTCACTACCTAAACGTGCCCATTTTCCTTTATAAAATTCAGCCACACCATCGCGTTTCATAACCCGTGGTACATCAGGGCTCTTACAAGTCCAACAAGTTGAAGGCATAGGTCCGTCATCCGGTCCGGTAGGACCTCCTGTACGTAAGGAATTTTCCAAGTCCTTAACAGCATATACATGCCCGCGTCCTTGATTGTAGTCTTTTGAGAAGCCGTATCCTGCCCACAAAACAACCAGTCTGGGATCTACTTCAAGCATATCAATCATTGCGCCACCATTGTATTTACTCCTGAAAGAAGTATCTTCGGTTTCATAGTATGATTGATATTGGCGTGGGAAATTTTTGCCCCAAACGTCGTTTCTGGGTTCTTCCTGATTAATTTTTACCGTTGGAGTATATGCAAAAACTGCTTCAGCTTTTCTTTCAGTGATTGAAGAAGCTAATAATCCTAATAAAAATACAACAATAATAGTTGTGATTAAAATTAACCAGTTAACAATAGGTTTTCTTTTTTGTTCACTCATAATAGTTTATTTTTTAGATTTTTTATTTAACCATTCGGG
>JALSLF010000236.1 GCA_026988445.1 Bacteroidales bacterium | reverse complement strand
TTATTTACATTAAATTCTATAATTCTTTACAAAAATACAAAAAAACATTAACAAATAAACAGATTAATAAGAATATTTCCAAATTATTTAAATACTATTTAGTGCTCTTCGCCTTGTTCCTCTCCAAAAAACTTAGGCTTATCATCATCAAAGATTTCTTTTTTATAATATTCTTTTGTGTTCATTTTTCCTTTTTTAAAAGCATGTGCCATTCCTTCTTGTAATTTGGCTTCGGCTTCGATAAGTTTGGCTTTGGCTTCCATTTCTTTTGCGTGGGCTTCTGCTCTACGCTGTTCTGATACAGTTTTAGCAATTATTTTATTAATTTCTGCATGTTCTTTCTTAATATCTGCGTACGTATCCGAGCCAATTTCAAGTTTAGGAATGCTTACATCTAATACTTCATAAGCACTTCCTTTATTTAATCTTATTTCTTTTTCGTTAATTTGTTTAATTTCTTCTTCACTAAGGTATTGAAAATCTTTTTTGTCCACTGTTCCATTTAATCGTTTAAAAACATTTACGGCAATGTTGTCAAGCGATTCCATTACTTGTCTGAAAGTATCATATTGTTCTACTTCTTTGGTTATTGCCTCATTTATTCTATTGTTAAGAATTTCGTCTTTTGAACCTCTAAGATACATATCAATTTTTCCGCGAACGGTAACATTTGGGAAAAGCTTCATACTTATTCCGTCTTTTGATAAAACTTCTTCCGGTTCGATATTGATTATTTTTGGATTTACTGCCCAACTAACCACCTCATTAATATCATGTCCTTCTCGGTCAAGCCGGATTCCTCTTTTATAAGTGAATTCAACTTGTTCCTTTCGGGCATAATTTACAGCAAAAATTACTTTAATTACATCTCGTTTTTCAATAACATCTGCCTCTAATTGTCCCGGATCGACATCAATTTTTAGTCTTTTTGCAAGCGAAAGCGCTTTAACATATTTAAACATGCTGCCTCCTGCAAGTTCAATATCCATTAATTTTTCCTTTTCAACCAAAATGCCTGAAAACTTTGCAATCTTGAATGTAAGGTAAACCAATCCTATGTCGGAACCTATTCTTGAAAGATTTTCATAATCTTCAAAACTTAAATCAATACCGGAACTTTTTGTTTTAATCCAAACATTTATCAGCTTTACAATATCTCCGCCTTGTGCTAAAAAGGAACGCAAGCGCGGTAAGCTAATTTCAACATTCGATTGTTTTGCTTTGATTAAACCCAGTGCAAAACGGATTACATCTGCACCGGCCGCACGAAAACTGTTTAAAACACTTATTGGTGTATCAATACCTTCTTGGCGTAATTTAATAACAGCAGAAGTTAATTCATTTACATTGCCTCCTTGCGACAAATATTCACTTAATCCTTTAATGGTAATATCTTTAACACCTTCTTGATGCGCCATTATTAATGCATTAACCACTTCGCTAATATCACCTCCTAATAAATGATATTTTTCCAAGTCTTTGAGTTTGATTTCTACACCTGCATTTTTAGCATCTATTAAATGCGTAAGCGTTGTTTGAATATCGCCTCCTGCAATAATAAATTTTTCAACATCTTCCAAGCCTATATCTAAGTCAAGATGTTTTGCTTTAAGCAGTGCTTCTACTGTTTGTTCAATATCTCCATTTAAACCGAAATATACTTCAAGATCAGCATAGCGAATATCTAAACCCGATTGTTGTGCTTTTATCAATGCGCGTGATGAGGTGTCGAAAAGCTCTTCTTTCAGGCGTTTAATATTGTCGCCTTTAGCCATGTATATTCTGTTTTCTTTAAACTCCGATAATAAATCGGATGCAAAAAAACTTATAATTCGATTTACTAATTCTGTATATTCTTTTTCCTCATCTTCTTCGCTTTTTTCTATTTTTTTCTTTCCTGTTTGTTGTTCTACTTGTTGCAGGTTATTATCTTCGATAATATTTGCTATGCTTTTTCGATAGGCTTTAAGTTGAGATTCCAAGTATCTGAATTTTGCTTTTTCAGAACGATTTTTTTTAACACCTTGAATTACCAAATCTTTATCTGCCTTCACCGATTCAATAAGGCGATGAATTAAATCTAAAATACTGCCGCTTAAAATATAGTATCCTCCTATTCTTTTTAAGCGCAACTCCCCTTCGGTATAGGATTGATTAAATTCATAGATTGACAATGCTACTTCCCTGTCAATGAGTTTGTAAAAGTCTTTTTGTATATCAATTGAAATTATAGCACCTCCTTTTCTTGCGCTAACAATAAGTTTATAAATTAAGGAGGCAGGAATTCCTCGAAAGTACATTTCGATATAATGATACAAAAACTGGAATAGATTCATTTCCAGATTTGATGCTTTTACATAATGCCATATACTAGCAGATTTATTGTAAAAATAAGCAAAAACAGCTAATGCAAATAGGACAATAATCGATACGGCAAAAAATACATACTCAATTGACATGATTATTAATTAAATTTTAGGCTTTCCCATTTCATAAAGCAACAGCATAAAAGATTTATTATGTTGTTTGTGCGAATTTGAAAAATTGTTTGTTAAAATTATTCATTTTTCTTCTTTTTACCCGGTTTTGAAATAGATTCTCTCATCTCAGTATCGGCAATAATATTTTTCATATTATAATAATCCATTACACCTAAATTGCCTTCACGGAAGGCTTG